>DASXYQ010000293.1:0-10630 GCA_036502445.1 Roseiarcus sp.
TGACGGCGATAACGAGCGACGCGGTGTTCGCCGAGACGCCGGTCGCCATCGGCGAGGAGGTCGGCCTCGCCTGGAGCGACGAGGACATTCACGCCCTTTCCCCCGCGTAACACAACACCCGCGGAATTAGCAGGAGGAGTAGAACATGTCGAAGAGACTCACAAAGGACAAGGGCGTTTCTCGGCGAAACGTCCTGAAAGCCGCTGGCGCCGTCGCCGGCGTGACCGCGGTCACCGGCTTCCCGGCGGTTTGGGCGCAGGAGGAAAAGGTGCTCCGCTATCTCGGCACCGCGGTCAATCAATCCGACGACATCACCAAGAAGGTGAAGGCCGACACGGGGATCACGATCCAGAACATCGTCGCGACGACGGACGACGTCACCAAGCGCGTGGCGACTCAGCCGAACTCGTTCGACATTCTCGACACCGAATATTTCAGTCTGAAAAAGCTGGTTCCGTCGGGCAACATCCTGCCGATGGACGCCAAGAAGATCAAGGAATTCGACAACATCACGCCGATATTCACCAAGGGCGAGCTCCCCAATGGCAAGGTGATCGGCGATCAGGGCACCGCGCCCAAGAAGGTGATGTTCCTGGAAGGCGAGCATTCGAAGACCTTCTCGAAGACCCCGACCGAATGGGTCACGCTGATCCCGACGGTCTACAACGCCGACACGCTCGGCATCCGCCCCGATCTGATCAAGCGGCCGATCAACTCCTGGGCCGAGCTGCTGAACCCGGAATTCAAGGGCAAGGCCGCGATCCTCGACATTCCCTCGATCGGCATCATGGACGCGGCGATGGTCGTCGAGGCAACCGGCAAGTACAAATATCCCGACAAGGGGAACATGACGAAGGCCGAAATCGACATGACGATGAAGGTCCTCACCGAGGCCAAGAAATCCGGGCAGTTCCGCGCGTTCTGGAAGGACTTCAACGAGAGCGTCAACTTGATGGCCTCCGGCGAGACGGTGATCCAGTCGATGTGGTCGCCGGCCGTGACCGCCGTGCGCACAAAGGGCATTCCCTGCGTGTTCCAGCCGCTAAAGGAAGGCTATCGCTCCTGGGCCTCGGGATTCTGCTTCTCGAAAGGCACGACGGCCAAGCAGCAGGAATGGGCCTACGAGTTCGTCAACTGGTACCTCTCCGGTTGGGCGGGCGCCTATCTCAACCGTCAGGGCTATTACGCAGCCGTGCTCTCGACCGCGAAGGCGAACATGGAGCCCTATGAGTGGGCCTATTGGATGGAAGGCAAGCCCGCCGAGAAGGACATCAAAGCGCCTGACGGCTCGCTGCTCGAAAAGGCCGGCGCGACCCGCGACGGCGGCTCCTACGATGAGCGTATGGGCAGCGTCGCCTGCTGGAACGCGGTGATGGATGAGAACGACTACATGGTCCGCAAGTGGAACGAGTTCATCGCGGCGTGATGTAAACTTCCCTTCTCCCCTTGCGGGAGAAGGTGGAACGAAGGGCCGGATGAGGGGTCTCTGGGGTCGCATCATATGCCGGGCGCTTTCGCGCCGACCCCTCATCCCCAACCCCTCTCACGCAAGGGAGAGGGGCTATTCCCGAAGCGTCGAGATCTCATGTCCAAAGCCCGCGCGCCCCTCGAAAGCCCCGGCATCCCCGGCTGGATCCAGGCGATGCCGTTCGGCCTGGTGTTCGCTGCGTTTTTCGTCCTCCCGCTCGCCTTCGTGATCATAGTGAGCTTCTGGGATTACAACGACTACGAAATGATCCCCGCGTTCACCACGCGCAGCTATACTGAGAGTTTCGAAGGCTGCCTGACGCAACTGCCTGATCTCTGCACGATGCTGGCGACCTATCTGTCGACGGCGAAATTCTGCCTGATCGTGTGGGCGCTGACGCTCGCAATCGGCTTCACCGTCGCGTATTTCCTCGCGTTCCATGTCCGCAGCGCGACCGCGCAGATGGTTCTGTTTCTCGTCTGCACGATTCCGTTCTGGACCTCGAACGTCATTCGCATGATCTCCTGGATCCCGCTGCTCGGTCGCAACGGGCTCGTCAATCAGGCGTTGATGGGCGCGCACATCGTCAACCAGCCCGTCGAATGGCTGCTCTATTCGCAATTCTCCGTCGCGCTCGTGTTCGTGCACCTCTTCACATTCTTTATGGTTGCGCCGATCTTCAATTCGATGATGCGCATCGATCGCCGCCTGATCGAGGCCGCCTACGACTCCGGGGCCAGCGCTTGGCAGATGCTGACCAACGTGATCATGCCGCTCAGCAAACCTGGGATCGCGATCGGCTCGATCTTCGTCGTGACCATCGTCATGGGCGACTATATCACGTTCAGCGTGATGGGCGGCGGACAGATCGCATCGGCCGGCAAGATCATCGCGACCCGCCTCAACGCCCTGCAGTTTCCGCCCGCCGCGGCGAGCGCCGTCATCCTGCTCTGTGCGACGATGGCGATCATCAGCGTGCTGAACCGGATCGTCGACATACGCAAGGAACTGTGATGAACGAGGGACGCCCGCTCGCCTTCTACGCGCTCGCCGCCTTTTTCGCGCTGTTCGTGCTGTTTCTGTACGGCCCGATGATCGTGATATTCATACTTTCGTTCCAGGGCCCGACTGGCGGCCTCACGTTCCCGATGAACGGGGTTTCGCTGCACTGGTTCTACCGTCTCTGGGAGGGCGGCGGCATCGTCGACATCGCTGGCGCCTTCAGGCGTTCGCTGGCGCTCGGCCTCGTCGTGATGGCGCTGACCGTTCTCTTGTCGCTGATGGCGGGTCTGGCGTTCCGGAAGAAATTCGGCGGCTCGGACGCCCTGTTCTATGTCGCCGTCGCGAGCCTGATCGTGCCCTCGATCGTAACGTCGCTGGGTATCGCGATCGAGTTTCACGTGCTCGACGACCTGGTCAAGAATTACGCGCCGTCCTGGATCGCCGACACCTACACCACCAGCATGGGTCAGTTCACGTCCGGTCTCGGCGCCCATCTGACATGGACGCTGCCGTTCGGCCTGCTGGTGATGTTCGCGATCTTCAATCGCTTCGACGCTCGGTATGAGGAGGCCGCGCGCGATCAGGGCGCGACGCCCTGGCAGACATTGCGCTATGTCGTGTTGCCGATCGTCGCGCCCTCGATCGTCGGCGTCGGCCTGTTCGGATTCACGCTGTCCTGGGACGAGATCGCGCGCTCCAGCCAGACCATGGGCGAGCACAACACGCTGCCGATGGAACTGCAGGCGTTGACGACGACGGTGACCAATCCCGACATCTACGCGCTGGGCACGTCGACGACGGCGGTCTCGTTCGCGGTCATCGCAATCGCGCTGTTCTCGATCTCGGTCCTGAACGCGCGCCAGGCGCGGCAGGGCTCGGACGCTGGCCAGGCCTGAGCGGATGAAGTTGCTCGTCATCAATCCGAATACACAGCGAGCATGACAGCGCGCGTCGGCGCCGCCGCGCCCGCAGCTGCCGGCGGGAACCGAGATCGTCGCGGTCAACCCCGAGAGCGGTCCCGCCTCGGGGCGTTTGGGGGCGGGATGGGTAGCGGGTGAGAGCGCTCGAAATCGGATCCGCTCGGATTCACGAAAGACGACTTCGCCGCCTTGACTGGCTTGGAGGGCGCCGCGCTTCTCGACATAGCGCGCCCACTCGCAGTGGCGTCAGGCTGAGCCAATGTCGCGGGCGCGCTGCCGGCCGTTGGAGCCGCGCATGGGCAGGGACGGTCGCATAAACCCGTCACCTCGTCGAGCCGGCGCGCCGCCCCGCGCCCGGGAATGTAAAACCATGGACCATGGAATCGAGATTGGTGAGCTGTGCTCGCGACATGGCTGCGAGTGCTTGGCGCCACAGCGAGTTGTGGCGAGCATCCCCGGCCTCGCGGTTTCTGGGATTTCGTGCAATGGGTGCGCTTCCGTCGATGGCGCCGGTCAGCGCTGATGATTTTGCGGTCATGATCGCCTCCTTCCGAATCGCGACGTCGGATACGGGAGAGATTTCGCGCGCGGCCGTCGTATAGTCGTAGTACAACAGCGCTTTAACTTTTATCTCTCCCGCTATTCACGGCCCCGCTAATGCATGAAAGGCTGCGAAGGGGCAACGGACTAGCCGGTTGACGCCCTCCCAAATGTTGGGAAGCTTTGGCTTTATTGAAACCGCGATCGATATCGGCATTTCGACTGCTGCACCGTAGCGTGTAGTGGAAAACGGCGCGCCTCGTTGGGGGCGAGGCGCAGTTGCCAGTGCCGGACACGTTGCGGGGACCCAAAACCGGGCGCCGCCTTTGCTCCGAGGGCTAAATCCGCTACGTAGCATCGCTTCAAGAGCGAGGGCGCCATGACGGGTTACATCGATCCCACCAAGGAAACCTTTGCCGCCTTCCGCGCCGACGACCGCCCCGGTCCGATCCAGATGCTCAATCTCGTGCGGCTGCGGGAACGCGCGGCCTATCCCGATGGGCGCGAGGCGACGGGCGCTGAGGCTTACGCCGACTATGGCCGCGACAGCGGGCCGGTGTTCGCACGATTGGGAGGGTCAATAGTCTGGCGAGGGCGCTTCGAGCTGATGCTGATCGGTCCGCCGGACGAGCGCTGGGACCTCTGCTTCATCGCGCAATACACTAGCGTCGCTGCGTTCGTCGAGATGATCCGCGACCCTGTCTACCGCGAGGCGGTCAAGCACCGGCAGGCAGCCGTGGAGGATTCGCGGCTGATAAGGCTTGCGCCAGGCGCGGCCGGGATAGGGTTCGGCTGAAGGCGGGCGTTAACTCGCCGGCCTTTGGGGTCAGGATTGATGTCTATCGACGCGCCACGCAATTGAACCGCAGAAACCTGCGAACGTTCGCGCGCTTGGCGATCGGAGCCTTCCCGATGTAAGCCCATCCGACGAAGCCCGCGCGACCCGTCCGGCGCGGCTGGACACAAGGGAGGCCCTCCGCCATGACCGTTGCAACACACGCGAAACTCACGATCCCCGATCTCGCCGGCAAGGCGGTGCTGATCACCGGCGCCTCGACCGGCATCGGCGCCGCGCTCGCGCGCGCCTTCGCCGCGCAGGGCTCGATGGTCGCGATCAACTACCACTCGAGCGAGACGGCGGCGCGGTCGCTGCTCGACGATATCGAGAAAGCGGGCGGGCAGGGGCTGCTGGTCAAAGGCGACGTCACGAAGCCTCAGGACTGCGCGCGCATCGTCGCCGAGACGGCGGAGCGGTTCGAGCGGCTCGACGGGCTCATCAACAACGCGGGGCTGATGCTGGGGCGAGTAGCCTCGCTCGAAGCCGACGACGCGCATGTCGAGGCGGTGATCGCCCTGAACGTCAAATCCGTAATCTCGGTGACGCGAGCCGCCAAACCATGGCTCGCGCGCCAGGGCGGATTCGTCGTCAACACGACCTCGATCGCGGCGCGCAACGGCGGCGGCGGCGGCGCGGTGCTGTATGCCGCGGCCAAGGGTTTCGTATCCACTATCACCAAGGGTCACGCGAAGGAACTGATCGGCGATAAGATCAGGGTCAACGGCGTCGCTCCCGGCGTCATCGCGACCCCGTTTCACGAGCGCTACAGCGACGATCAGACGATGGAGGCGATGCGGCGGACGGTTCCGATGGGCCGCCTCGGAACCCCGGAGGATTGCGTCGGCGCCTACCTCTTCCTCGCCTCCGAGGCGCTCAGCGGCTACGTCATCGGCCAGATCATCGAGGTCAACGGCGGCCAGCTGATGCCTTGATGCTCGCAGCGGCCCGTCAACCGTTTCATCCATCAGGGCCGCCGGAGGCCGGCCCTGAATTCGCAACGACGCTCGTCGAACCTTCCTGGATACTTCGGGGAAATGGTCGTCAGTGACGATACTGTTGAATACGCGTGGTTCGCAAGCCGGCCAGTCCAAATTGATCGATCGAGACTTGCCAACTCAAGAACTCGTCGACGGTGAGCGTATAACGTGCGCATGCTTCCTCGAGAGAGAGCAGGCCACCGCGCACCGCGGCCACGACTTCGGCTTTGCGTCGGATCACCCACCGCTTGGTCGAAGGCGGCGGCAAATCGGCGATCGTCAGCGGGCTTCCGTCAGGTCCTATGACGTATTTCACCCTCGGTCGAAGCGATTCACTCATTTGACTCTCACAACGCAACGCAATTGCTCGTCGCGCGAACATAGAGGGCTCGGCTTAAGATTTGCCTAAGCAGTGTGCGCGGGATTTTCATAAAACATGTCTCAAAACGCGTGCAAATCTTTCATAATCGTTACTGTTCGCGCTCAGGCCTTCGGCCGCGGCGACGCTTCGGCGGACGCGTCCGGGCTGGCGGGCGTCGTGGAATTCGATTAAGGGCCTTGCTTGTCGGGGCATCCGCCCCCACTTTTGGTATCCTGCGCCCAGAAATTCTGGGATGGACTCGATGAACCTGGTCTCGTCTCCCGCCCCCGCCGCTTCGCCGCGCGCGCTGAACTCGCTGGGTCTGCCCAAGGCGCCCGCGGACACGCGCGTCGTCGTCGCGATGTCGGGGGGCGTGGACTCGAGCGTCGTGGCGGCGCTGCTCGCGCGCGAAGGTTACGACGTCGTCGGGCTGACAATGCAGCTCTACGATCATGGTGTCGCTACGCATCGCAAGGGCGCATGCTGCGCCGGTCAGGACATTCACGACGCCCGCGACGTCGCGGCGCGTATCGGGCTGCCGCATTACGTGCTCGACTACGAAGCGCGCTTCCACGAGAAGGTGATCGAGCCGTTCGCTCGCGCCTATATCGCGGGCGAGACGCCGATTCCCTGCGTCGCGTGCAACCAGCACATGAAGTTCGTCGATCTGTTCGAGGCCGCCAAGGATCTGGGCGCCGATCTGCTGGCGACCGGCCATTACGTCGTCGACGCCGACGATGGCGAGGGCGGCCGGGCGCTCTACCGCGCGGCCGATCCCGATCGCGATCAGAGCTATTTTCTGTTCGCGACGACCCGCGAGCAACTGGCGATGCTGCGCTTCCCGCTCGGCGCCCTGCCCAAGAACCGAGTTCGCGCGCTCGCGCGGGAATTCTCGCTCGAGGTCGCGGACAAGGCGGACAGCCAGGACATCTGCTTCGTCCCGTCGGGCCATTACAGCGAGATGATCGAGCGGCTGTTGCCGGGCTCGGCCGCGCCGGGCGAGATCGTCCATATCGACGGACGCGTGCTCGGGCGCCATTCCGGCATCCTGCATTATACGATCGGGCAGCGGCGTGGGCTGGGAGTCCCCGCGGCTGAGCCGCTCTATGTGGTCGCGCTCGACGCAGCGACCGCGCGCGTGATCGTCGGCCCGCGTCAGGCTCTGGCGACGCCTCGCGTGAACTTGAGGGACTTCAACTGGATCGGACCGGGGCGGGTCGCGGATTTGCCCGCGAGCGGGTTGCCGGTGGCGGCGCGCGTGCGCTCGACGCGACCTCCGACGCCGGCTCTGTTGTTCGCCGGCGGCGCCGTCGCCTTCCTCGAGCCCGAATCCGGGGTTTCGCCCGGGCAGGCGTGCGTGATTTATGACTCGACGGAAACGAGCGCTCGCGTGCTCGGCGGCGGGTTCATAATGGCCAGGTCTCAGGTGTGTGAAATCTGACGCGCAGGGAAGGGCGGACGGAACTTGGCGACCTTGGAGGAAGACCAGGCATTCGGGAAGCGGCCAGCCGCCCCGCCGGCGCACGTGCTCGGCCAGAGTCTCGACGATCTCTCGGCCCCCGAACTCGTCGAGCGCATCGCGACGCTGAAGCGAGAAATCGAACGGCTCGAAGCGGCGATTCAGGCGCGCGAGATCACGCGCCAGGCGGCGAGTTCGTTTTTCAAGACCTGAAAGGGGCTCGCGGGGCAGTGTCGTTTCGGGACGCTCTGATCGGATTTTCCGTGCGCTGTTAACCGAATATTCAGAATTGATGTGCATGATCGCGCTTGGCCCTGGTTCAACGGCCCGGACGGCAGTTTCCGTTCGCCTCCTGCTAAACAAGCATCTCAGCCGCTTTCGGGCGGCTTTTTCTTTGTTCGCAAACCGCGAGGTTTCCGTTAACCTTATCGAAAGGTAAACGCCCGGCTGACGGGAGTCGGCGCTAAACTTGCGTCCGGCGTCCAGTCGGGTCGAGAGCCGTTCCGGAATGGACCGTCCCGCGAAACGAGTTGCGTGTGGGGAGTGGTAGCAATGATTCGTAGCTTCGAGGGATCGCGAACGCGGGAAACGCCGAACGAGCCATACACCCAGCGGACGATATCGTTTGCGCTCAAACACGTCGGATCCGATGCGTTCAAGACGCTCTTCAAGGAGGGGATGAATCTCGTCGAGCTTTCCGCGGCCTATCTCGACGGCCCCGGACGCGCGGACGCCAAGGCGCTTCGGCGCTCCGTGGCGCTGGCTTACGCCACCGAAAGCATGCGCCTGACCACGCGGCTCATGCAGGTCGCCTCCTGGCTGCTGCTGCGCCGCGCCGTCAACGAGGGTGAGCTGACGCTGGCGCAGGCGTTTTCGGAGAAGCATCGCGTGCGGTTGGCGCGCCAGGAAATCGCCTGCGCTCCCGATATTCTGGCGGAACTGCCGCCCGTTTTCGTAGAGCTCTGCTTCCGCTCGATGCGCCTGCAGGCGCGCGTGCTGCATCTGGACGCCTCGATCGCGGCCGCGGTAGAGCCCGAGCCGTTCGCGTCCGTCAGCGCGGTGGCCGCGCAATGGGCGAAATTGCGCGCCGCCTTCCCGGACGCCGGAGCCGCGGCCTAACTCGATCCGAGCGCCTGGATGCGCGCCGCCGCGTTTTGGCCGCATGGGTCTGGAATCGATCGCCCGTCATGACCGCCGCCTGCCGACTTTACCTCTTCACGCCCAGGCTCAGCCTCGGCGACCTCGACGCCTTCGCGCCTCGCTTCGCCGCTGCGCTGGCGGGGGGCGACGTCGCGAGCGCGCTCGCGCGGCTGGCGCCGGGCGCGGAGGGGGACGGCAAACGCATCGTCGCTCGGCTCGCCGATTCGGCCTCCGCGGCGGACGTCGCCTTGCTGGTCGAGAACGATCCGCGCTTGGCTGCGCGCGCGGGCGCGGACGGTGCGCATGTCGCCGGCGCTGGCGCGGAACTTCTTCAAGCCCTGGCTAGCCTGCAGCCCGAGCGGATCGTCGGGGCGGGCCATTTGCGGCTGCGCGACGACGCCATGAGCGCCGGCGAGGCGGGGGCCGATTACGTGATGTTCGGGGAGCCGCGACCCGACGGATGGACGCCGCCGCTCGCTGAGACGCTCGATCTCGTCGGCTGGTGGGCCGAAATATTCGAAACGCCCTGCGTCGCCTTCGCTGCGACCCTCGACGCGGTCGCCCCGCTCGCGGCGGTCGGCGCCGATTTTGTCGCGCTCGGCGACTCCGTCTGGAGCGCGCCCTCGCCGGAAACCGTCGTCGCGGAGGCGACACGGCGCATCGCGCAGTTGGCGGACTGAAGCCATGAAACCAAGAGGCCTCCTGCGAGATTTGAGCCTCGGCATCGTCGTTGCAGCCGCCGCCTGGGCATTTCAGGCGCGCGCGCTGACTCGTTCGCCGCCGTTCGAGACGCCGCGATCGACGATGACGGCGCCCGGTTCGCCGCACGTGCCCGCGCTGGGCGGTCCGCCCCCCGATCTCGCCTTCGGCGCCTACCAGCGCGGCTCTTTCCTGACCGCCTTGAGTGAGGCGACCAAGCGCGTCGCGGCCAATCCGAAGGACGCCGCCGCGATGACGCTGATCGGCGAGATTTATCGCGATGGCCTCGCGGTCCGTCAGGACGTCGCGGAGGCGGTGCGTTGGTATCGGCTGGCAAGCGCTCTGGGGGACAAACAGGCTGCCTTTCAGCTGGGCGTCGTGTTGCTCGACGGCGCCCCCGACGTGCCGAAGGATCGCGCGAGCGCCAAGGCGCAATTCGAGAAAGCGGCCGGCTTGGGCCATCCAGGCGCGCTCTACAATCTGGGCGTGCTGGCGATCGAAGGCAACGAGTCCACCGCGGCCGATTTCGCCAAGGCGTCGGATTATTTCAAGCGGGCCGCCATCGCCGGCGACGACAACGGCTCCTATTCGTACGGCGTGTTGCTGCGTCAAGGACGCGGCGTGCCGCTCGACATCGCCGAGAGCGCGCGTTGGCTCAAGCGTGCCTCCGACGCGGGCATCATCGCCGGCCAGGTCGAATATGCGATCATGCTGTTCAACGGCGTCGGCGTGGACCGCAACGAGACCGAGGCGGCGAAGATTTTTCAAAAGGCCGCGGCGCACTCCAATCCGATCGCGCAGAACCGTCTCGCCCATCTCTATGTCGGCGGGCGCGGCGTGCCGCGCGATCTGGTGCAGGCCGCGCTATGGCATAATTTCGCCAAGGCCGCAGGCCTCGCGGACCCCGAGCTCGACCGGGCGACCGCGAATCTCACCCCGGAGCAAATGACTCAAGTCAGGGCGCTGATCCAGCGGCAGACCGAGTTCTGACGCCCGCGCAATCTCGCGGCGCGATCTTTACGCCGCCGGCCAAGGCGAGCTATAGTGACGCTCGTGCGCCGCTTCGGCCGCGGGTGTAGCTCAATGGTAGAGCAGCAGCCTTCCAAGCTGAATACGAGGGTTCGATTCCCTCTACCCGCTCCAGCCTCCTGTCCTGGATACGGCTTGCGAGCGGCGTAAAGCGAGCCGCGACGACTTTATCCGACGCGCAAGCTGCTACTGGCCAA
>DASXYQ010000294.1:0-9759 GCA_036502445.1 Roseiarcus sp.
CTGATCGTAGATCTTTTTCCATTCGTAAGTCGCGGTCCATCCCGCATAGCTTTCCGTCGGCAGCGGATGCGTCGGTGAGCCCAGGCCGAGCAGATAGAGTATCATCGCCTCGTCGTACCCTTGCCAGCGGAAGCCGAGGAAGCCGTTCTCGGGCTTCCAGCCGTGGGTCACGGTCGCGCCGCCGTTGCGAGCCCAGTCCCAATCCGCGCGGCGGTAGAGCGCATCGGCGAGCTCGCGGATTTCGCGCTCGTCCGCGCCGTCGCCGGAGAAATACGCCGCAGCGGTCAGCATGCCCGCCAGCAGGAGGGCGGAGTCGATCGTCGAGAGCTCGCAGTTCCAGACGCGCCTTCCCTCGACCATGTCGAGAAAATGATAGTAGAAACCCTTGTAGCCCGTCGCGTCGGCGTCCGCGCTCTGAACGCTGTCGTGGAAAAATCGCAGGGTCCTGAGGGTTCGCTCGACGGCGAACTCGCGACTGACGAAACCGCGCTCCACGCCGACCGGATAAGAGGAGAGGGCGAATCCCGCCGCCGCGACGCTCGCCGGGGATCCCGGCTGATTCTTGTCCGCAATCAGCCCATTGAGCGGGTTCGCCTCATGAACGAAATAGTCGAACGCCTCGCGTTGCAACGCGTCCATGAACTCCGGACTGAGCCCTCCATCGGTCACGGTTCGGAGGCTTTGCTCGCGGCCCGCGGCCGCGCGGCGCTGGTCGGCGCTCGCGCGAGAGGATTTGCGATAAAACGGCGCTGCACCTTGCCCTCCCGTCGGCGTCTCCCGCGATCGAAGACGCATTCCGACATACGATATTCGTCCGCCCCGCCAAGCGATAGGCGCGGAAACGTCCGCATCTCGCTCCTACCGCGCGGGTGTGCCATAATGGCGGAGCGGCCGCTACCGCGCGTGGTCTGGGCCGCGGGTTCGCGATTGCGTCTGGCTGACAGGGTCGACGGCCCTGACCAGGCGCTCGCGGGTCGGTCCCCCCAAGAGTTTCCTCATGCGATATGACAGCATTATTCCCGTCGAAGCGCCGGCCGAACCAACGCTGCCGAGCGACGCGCGCGATCAGGTCGCGACGCGGCGACAGGGGATCGCCCGCGCGGTTTTCGCGGCCGTGCTGTTTGCGCTCGGCGCCTATACTCTACGAGGTTTCCTTCCGGCTCTTGCCTGGGCGGCCGTCATCGCGATTGCGACATGGCCGCTCTACCAGCGGGTGAAGCTCAGATCGCCGTCGCCGCTGCGACGTCATTGGCTCCCGGCGCTGTTCACGATCGCCATCGGGCTGGTGTTCGTCGTACCGATCGTGATTTTCGGAATGATGCTGAGGCATGAGTCCCAATCCGTATTCGCCTGGATCGAGGGGATCCGGAGCCATGGGCTTCCCGTCCCCGACTGGATCGGGCAATTGCCCGTTTTCGGATCGGCGATCGCGAGTTGGTGGCACGAAAATCTGGAAAGCCCAGATCGCGCCACGGCCCTGGTCAAAGGCATCAACCACAGCGACATCCTCGCCATCAGCGAGGTTTTTGGCGTTCAGCTCGGTCGGCGATTGCTGATCTTCGCTTTCACGCTGCTCACGCTGTTCTTCCTGTTCAAGGACGGCGAGTCCTTTTCGAGTGCGCTCGATTTTTTGAGCACGCGGCTGTTCGGCCCACGCGGCAATCGCCTCGGCTTGCAGATCGTCGCGTCGGTCCACGGCACCGTCGACGGTCTGGTGCTCGTAGGGTTCGGCGAAGGCCTCGTGCTGACGATCGCCTATTACATCGCGGGCGTGCCGCATCCGGCGATGCTGGGCATCGCGACGGCGATCGGCGCCATAATTCCGTTCGGCGCCTTCGTGATGTTCTCGATAGCCGCGATCATGCTGATTTATAACGGCTCGATGATCTCGGCGATCGTCATCATGCTGCTCGGCCTGGGTGTGGTCGCGGTCGCCGACCATCTGGTTCGCCCGATCATCATCGGCAGCGCCACCCGGCTCCCGTTCCTGTGGGTTCTCCTCGGCATACTCGGCGGGGTCGAAACCTGGGGCCTGCTCGGGTTGTTTCTCGGCCCCGCGATCATGACCGTGCTGATGGATCTCTGGCGGGAGGGCACGCACATTGAGAGCCCGCCGAACGCCGGCGGGGCGTAGCCTGGCGCCCGCCGCGCTTCCCTCGAGGCGGCGAGCCCGGTAGACTCCGCGGCCCGAGGCGCCGAGAACGAGCGAGAGGAGGCAGCGCAATGACCTATCAATCGCCGGTCCCCGATATCCTGTTTTCCCTCCAGCATGTCGCCGGCCTCGACTCCGAGATCAGCGCCGGCCTGTTCGGCGAACTCGATTGGGAAACCGTCGCCTCCGTGATCGGCGAGGCCGGGCGATTCGCGACCGAGGCGATCGCGCCGCTCAACCGCGTCGGCGATCTCGAGGGCGCGCGTTACGAAAACGGCCGCGTGACTTCGCCGCCGGGATTTCGCGAAGTCTACCGGCGCTGGGCCGAGGCGGGATGGGCGGGGGTCACCGCTTCGCCCGAATATGGCGGGATGGGCCTGCCGCATGCCGTCAATTTCGCCTGCACCGAGATTTGGAACGGCGCCTCGATGGGCTTCGCGCTCTGCCCGCTCTTGAGCGAAGGCGCGCTCGGCGCTCTGAACGCCCACGGCTCACCCGCTCTGCGCGAGATTTACATGCGCAAGATGATCACCGGCGAATGGACCGGCACGATGAACCTGACGGAGCCGCAGGCGGGCTCCGACCTCAACGCGGTCAAGACGCGCGCCGAGCGGGCCGAAGACGGAACCTATCGCGTCTTCGGCCAGAAGATATTCATCACCTATGGCGAGCATGATCTCGCCGACAACATCGTGCACCTGGTGCTCGCCCGGCTGCCCGACGCGCCGCCCGGCACGCGCGGGCTCTCGCTGTTCCTGGTGCCGAAATTCCTGGTAAAGCCGGACGGCGCCCTCGGCGGCCGCAACGACGCGCGCTGCGCGAGCATCGAACACAAATTGGGTATCCACGCCTCTCCGACCTGCGTCATGATCTATGGCGATGGCGGCGGCGCGACGGGCTGGCTCGTCGGCGAGGAAAACCGCGGCCTCGCCGCGATGTTCGTGATGATGAACAGCGCGCGGCTGGCGGTCGGCATGCAGGGAGTGGCGATCGGCGAGCGCGCCTATCAGCATGCGCTCGCCTATGCGCGCGAGCGCCGCCAGGGACGAAGCGCCAGCGGCGGCGCTGGCGTGAGCCCGATCCTCGAGCATCCCGACGTACAGCGCATGCTGATGACGATGAAGAGCCTCGTGCAGGCCGCGCGCGGCATCTGCCACCTCACCGGCGTCGCGATCGACCGCTCTTTTCACGCCCCGACCGTGGAAGAGCGCGCGGCGGCGGGCGAGCGCGCCGCGCTGCTGACGCCGATCGCCAAAGCATTTTCGACCGACATCGGCGACGAGGTCGCTTCCGTCGGCGTGCAGGTGCACGGCGGCATGGGCTATATCGAGGAGACGGGCGCGGCCCAGTTCATGCGCGACGCGCGCATCGCCGCTATTTATGAAGGCACGAACGGCGTCCAGGCGATCGACCTGGTGCAGCGCAAGCTGCCGCTCTCCGGCGGCGCGGCGGTTGCGCGCGAAATCGCCGGCATCCGCGCGGTCGCGACCGATGTCGCCTCGCAGGGCGGCGACGGCTTCGGCGCGACGGCGCAACGTCTGCGCGAGGCCGCCGACGCATTGGAGTCCGCGACCGCCTTTCTGCACGAGACGCTCGCGAGCGATTCCGACGCGGCGCTCGCGAGCGCGACGCCGTATCTGCGGCTGTTCGCCCTCGCGCTCGGTGGGGCGTGTCTCGCCAAGGCGGGGCTCGCCGCGCAGTCCGCCCCGCGGCAAGCCGGCGGGACCCCGCCGCTCGGCCGCGTCGCGCTTGCTCGCTTCTTCGCGGAAAAACTGGCGACCGCCGCGCCGGGGCTGGCTCAGACGGTGCTTTCCGGCGGCGCCGCGTTGAAGTCTCACGAGTCCGCGTTGCAGGAGTTCGCATGACCGATCTCGTTTCCACTCATCGCGACGGCGGCGTCGTTTGCGTCACCCTGAACCGGCCGCAGAAGAAGAACGCGCTCACAGGCGAGATGTATGACGCGCTGCTCGCCGCCTTCGAGACGGCCAGCAGCGACCAAGACGTCGGCGCGCTGCTGCTCAGCGGAGAAGGCGGCGTCTTCACCGCTGGCAACGACATCGGCGATTTCCTCGCCAGCGCGCAATCCGCGGCTAAGGAAAGTGCTTCGACGCCAGCCAGTCGCTTCATTCGGGCGCTCGCGCGCTTCGAGAAGCCGCTCGTCGCGGCGATCGAGGGCCAGGCGGTCGGCATCGGGACGACGCTCTGTTTCCATTGCGATCTCGTCTATGCCGCGCCGAGCGCGCGCTTCCTGATGCCGTTCGTCAATCTGGGCCTCGTTCCCGAGGCGGGCTCCTCGATGCTGGCGCCGATGCGCTTCGGCCGCGCGCGGGCCGCCGAGTACCTGCTGCTCTCCGAGCCGTTCGACGCCGAGACCGCGCGCGAACTCGGTCTGGTCAACGCGATCGTCCCAGCCGAAGAACTGCGCGCCCACGCCCTCAGCAAGGCGCGAGCGCTCGCGGCAAAACCGCGCGCGGCCCTGCTCGCGACCCGCCGGCTGATGCGCGGAGACTCGGAAGCGCTCTACGCGCATATGGAGGCGGAACTCGGCGAGTTCTGGCGCGCGCTGCGCTCCCCCGAAGCGAAAGCGGCTTTCACCGCGTTCCTCGAGAAGTCGAAAGCGCCGGTGTAGACGCGTTCGGCGACTGCCGGCGACCGCGCCTGCAAAACAGGTCAGCTCGCGTGATGGACGGTCTGCAAGCCGTAGACCGGCGTCGAAAGTCCCTCCATTCGCGCTTTCAGTTGCAGCGCGAGGAACTGCGAATAGTGTCGCGACAGATGCAGATTGCCACCGTGGAACCATAGACCCTCCTGCTGGGTCGGCTTCCACATGTTGCGCGGCTCGCCCTCCCACGGACCTGGGTCGCCTGGAGTATTCGAGCCCAACCCCCAGCATTTGCCGACCCTGTCAGCAACATCCTCCGAGACGATCTTGGCGACCAGCCGGTTCATCGACTGAAAGCCGGTCGCGCAGACGATCAGATCCGCGGGCAGCTCGGAGCCGTCGGTCAGCTCGACTGAATTCGCCTTGGCTCTTCGGATCTCGACGCCACCGCGGACCTTGATCTCGCCGCGCGCGATCAACTCGGACGCGCCGACGTCGATGTAATAGCCCGAGCCCGAACGCCAGGCCTTCATCGAAAGCCCGGATTCGTCAGGGCCGAAGTCGAGCTTCAGTCCGGACTTCGCGAGCCGCTCGTAGAAGGCGGCGTCTCTGCGGCGGATTTCGTTCCAGAGCGGGATCTGCCCGCGGTGCATGATCGCGAACGGCGTCGAGGCGAACAGCATATCGGCCTTTTCTGTCGTGATCCCGGCCGCGACCGCGGCCTCCGAATAGAGGGGCCCAAAGCCGAGCTCCATCAGGGTGTCGGACTTGACGACGCAGGTCGACGAGCGCTGCAACATCGTGACCTCGGCGCCGTATTCGTAGAGATCCGCGGCGATGTCGTGCGCGGAGGAGTTGGAGCCGACGACGACGCAGCGCTTGCCCTCGTAAGGCTCGCCCGCGCGGTAGCGGCTCGAGTGATAGATCTCGCCACGAAAGTTCAGGGCGCCCGGTATCGCGATTTCTCTGGGCGGCCCATAGGCGCCCGTCGCAAAGACGAGCTGCCTGGGGCGTAGCGTGACCGCCCCGCCCTCTCTCTTCACCTCGACGGACCATTCCTTTTTGCGATCGTCATAAGACGCGCGCACGCATTCGCTCGCGCCCCAATAGTCGAGCTCCATCACCTTGGAGTACATTTCGAGCCAGTCGCCGATCTTGTCCTTCGGCGCGAAGACCGGCCAGTTTTCCGGAAACGGAATATACGGAAGATGGTCGTACCAGACCGGATCGTGCAGCACGAGCGAACGATAGCGATTGCGCCAGGAATCGCCGGCCCGCGCGTTTTTTTCGACGATGATCGCGGGAACGCCGAGCTGCTTCAAGCGCGCGCCGAGCGCGATCCCACCCTGTCCTCCGCCGATGATCACACAATAGGGTTGGACTTCGCGGCCGAGCGCGGCCTGTTCGGCTTGTTTGGCCTCCAGCCAGTTCTTGGCGCGGGAATAGACGCCGTGGGTCGTCCCTTTGGGCCGCTTGTCTCCTTTGGGCTCCTCGAAACCTTTCAGCTCGTCCATCGTGGTCAACAGCGTCCAGGCGCGTCCGTTCCTCAGACGCAAGATGCCACGCCCCCGCGCGACCTTGGTCTCGAACCGAAGCCAGGCTTCAACGACGCCATCGACCGTGGTCGGCTCGCCGTCGATTTGCCAGTTCGACGGGGCGGCGGAGTCGAGGTTCGCGCGTAACATGGCCGAGATTTCCGCGGTGCCCTCGAGCGTCTTGATGTTCCAGGTGAATGCGACGAGATCGCGCCAGAAGCACTCCTCACCGAACAGCGCCGCGGCGGCGCTGATATCGTGAGATCGGAGCGCGCGGTCGAATTCTACGAGCCAAGCTTCGGCCTGCGCCCTGGCATTGGCGTGGTCCGGCATCAAGTTCTCCCTTCCTCGCGGTTTCGACGGCTATCCCCGGCGCTCGAGCGTCTTCATCGACCGCGGCGGATCGGTCGCATGGCGTTTTCGATCTGCCGTTGCAGTCTGCCGTTTCATCATGCGAGGAAAATCGCCTACGATTCAGCGACGTCAGCGTCGCGCCAGCTACCTCGGCGCTTCGCCATCGCGGCTTTGAAATAAATTTACACAAAACCGATCCCCGCGCAACGACTCGCCGATGCTATCGGGACCGACCGAGTTGGGCGGCGGCGGAACCGTGGATTGCCTCGCTACGCTCGCAATGACAGTGGAGGCCATGCGTCCGATCGACCCATGAATTGTCAGGCGCCACGTTTTCTGGCGGGAGCAGAGGGGAACCCGAAAATATCCGGGTCATTCGATTGCCCTCATTTTTGGCTTGCGCACGGAGCTGATGTGTAACATATTTTCAGAGAACGGGTCGGTCGGTCCTGAAGCGACTCCATCCCGGGCGCGCCGCAGCCGAGAGATTACGATTCAGCCGGGCCGTCAAACTCGGCCGCCTTTTGGGAGTGGGTTTTGTCGTCGAGGGGCGTATCCGGAACTCAGCCGAAGATGGTCGTCGACGCTGCGACCAAATATTATTCGACTCGTTCCGGCGCCGTGCATGCTTTGGATCAGGTCTCGCTCGAGGTTCGCGAGGGCGAGTTCCTGTGCATCCTGGGACCGTCCGGCTGCGGCAAGACGACGCTGCTCTGGTCGATGGCCGGGCTGCATGGGCTGACCGACGGCGAGATCCGGCTGGGGCGCGAGCGGATCGTGCAGCCCCATCCCGAGATTGCGATGATCTTCCAGGACGCCAATTTGCTTCCCTGGCGCAATCTGCTCAAAAATATCGCTCTTCCGTTTGAGATCAAACATCGCCGGCCCGACTATGAGCGCATTTCGCGGCTGCTGGAACGCGTCGATCTGAAGGGTTTCGAAAACAAATTTCCGCGCGAACTCTCCGGCGGCATGCAGCAGCGCGCCTCGATTGTCAGAAGCCTCGCGGTCAACCCATCCGTGTTGCTGATGGACGAGCCTTTCGGCGCCCTCGACGCCTTCACGCGCGACGAAATGAATCTGCTGATCCAGGAAATCTGGATGGAGACGCGCAAGACGATCGCGTTCGTCACGCATTCGATATCGGAGGCGATCTTCCTAGCCGACCGTGTCGTCGTGATGTCCGCGCGGCCCGGCCGCATCGCGGCCATCTACGATATCGACATTCCGCGCCCCCGGTCGGTCGATATCCAGACTCAGCCGGAATTCATCGCGAGGGTGTTGAAGGTCAAAGCGAGCATCGACAAGGGCCCCAGCCAAGCCGCGGGTCTCGCCATCGCTTAGGGCGCGTTTCGGTTATCGGAGGACCAGCGTGGACAAGGTTCTGGGCGACAGCATCCCCGAATTCAACCGCAAGGACGAAGCCGGCGGCGCAGGCCTTTCTGGGCTCAGCGCCTTCGCGATCGGCGGCAATCGAACCCGCCTCGAAATCCTGGTGATCGTTCTCGTCGCGGTCGTCATCATCGGCGGCGACGAAGTGTTGTTGCGAGCCTTGAACGTACCGCAATACATCCTGCCCAAACCGAGCCAGATCGTCACGGCGCTGTTCACGGAATGGCCCAATCTCTGGCCGCATCTCCTGACGACCCTTTATGAATTGTTCGTCGGTTTTGCGATCGGCGGCTCGATCGGCTTCGTCATGGCCGCAGTGATAACGCAATTTCCGTTCGTCGAGAAAGTCGTGACGCCCTATATCCTGCTGCTCGTGACGACGCCGATGCTGGCGCTGGTGCCGTTGCTGATCCTGCGTTTCGGCTTTGGCAGCGAGCCCCGCATCATCGCGGTCGCGCTGGCGAGCGGGCCGATGGTGATGATCAATTCCGCCACTGGTTTCCGGCGCACTGATCTCGCGAAGATTGCGCTGGCCCGCTCGTTCGGCGCCAGCACGTTGCAGATATTCACCAAGATCCGGATTCCGATGGCGATGCCGATGATCATCGTCGGGCTGATGGTCGGCTCGATCTTCGGCCTCTTGACGACGATCGGCGCCGAGATGGTTGGCGGCGCCGAGGGTCTCGGCAATCGCCTGACCTACTATTCCTCTTTGATTCGAATGCCTCAGTTTTTCGCGATCATCCTCATTCTCGCGATCATCGGCATTTCCATTTATGTATTCTTCTTCTGGTTGGGGAAGAAATGGGCCAGCTGGGAGAGCTAGCGCCCGCGACCCGGTGCCTGAAGGGCATCGGACGGTAGCGGGCGTCGTGGACGGGATAACGCAACGAGGAGGAAACAATGACGAGTGAGACAGGACAAAGCTTGATGATGAACCGTCGCCGGCTCTTGACGCTGACGGCGACGGGCGTTTCGGCCGCCGCGCTCGGCGCGCTCTCCCGCCCGACCCCCGCATACGCGGCCGACACGGTCCGCTGGGTTTCGCCGCGCGGAACAGTCGAGGTGCTGGACGACTATCCCTATTGGGTCGGGAAGAAATTCGGCTATTTCGGCGATATCGCGACGACACTGGAGCCCGGACCGTCGGACGCCACCGCCACGGTCAAGCTGGTCGATCAGAAGCAGGCGGACATGGGTTACCCCTCTCCCGGCGTGTTTTCGCTGGCGCTCGAGCAGGGCATACCGCTCGTATCGGTTTTCGAAATGGGCGGCAGCGACGTGTTCGACATCGCATTTCGCAAGGGCGAGAAGCCGAAGAGCCTCAACGACCTCCAAGGCAAGACGCTCTTGCTCGGCAGCGCCGGTTGGCAGTCGATCTGCGATCCGATGCTCTATGCGGCCGGAGTCGACATCAAGAAGATCAAATATGTCGAGGCGGGCTGGCCGACCTGGGGGACCGCCCTGAAGGCCGGCAAGGGCGACGCCGCGCTTTCCTGGGAAGGGCTGCGCGCGCAGTGGAAGGGTCAGGGGCTCGACTTCGATTATATCCTGGGCAAGGACTATTCCAAGCTGCCCGCGAACAGCTTCGTCATCCGCAAGGCCGACTTCGAGGACGCTTCGAAGAAGAAGGTCTACGCGCGCTATCTTCAGGGCTGGGCCGCGGGGCTCGAATTCGGCAAGCAGAACCCGCGCGCGGCGACGCAGATCGTGATAGAGCAGTT
>DASXYQ010000295.1:0-4273 GCA_036502445.1 Roseiarcus sp.
GCGATTCGCATCGCCTCGGCGAGCGGATCGAGCAGCTGCGCGCGTTTGCGGATCAGGTGCAGGGCGGCGCGCCGCGCCGAGCGCGGCCCCAGGCCCGGCAGACGCGCCAGCAGCTGAATCAGCCGCTCGATTTCCGGTCCCGCGACCTGGGTCGACATGTCGTCAGAACGGCAGCTTCATGCCCGGCGGCAGCGGCAGGCCGGCCGTCAATGCCTGCATCTTTTCCGCCGCCGCGCGATCGGCCTTGCCCTTGGCGTCGGCGAACGCGGCCAGAATCAGATCCTCGGCCATTTCCCTGCCGTCCGGGGTCAGCAGCGAGGGATCGAGATGGATCGACTTCATCTCGCCCTTGCCTGTCAGCGCGATTTTCACCAGCCCGCCGCCCGACTGGCCCTCCACCTCCAGGCGCGACAATTCATCCTGCGCGTCGGCGAGCTTCGCCTGCATCTCCTGCGCCTTCTTCATCATTCCCATGATGTCGACCATTTCGCGTTCCTGTATTGACTAGAGATCGTCGTCGGGGCCGGACGAATCGGCATAGGCGTCGTCGTCATCCGGCGCCGGCGTCGAGAGGATCGGCGCGGGCTCCGGCCCGCGCACGTCGACGATTTTCGCGCCCGGGAAACGTTCGAGCACCTTGCGCACGAGAGGATGCGCCGCGACGCCGCTCAGCCGTTCCGCCTCGCGGCGTTGCGCGATTTCGCGCAGCGTGGGCGCGGTCGCGCCCGGCGCGAGCGCCACCATCCATCGTTCCCCGGTCCACTCCGATAGCCGGCGCGACAGCGTCTGCGCCAGCGCGGCGGACGCGCCCTCGATCAGCGAGAACTCGATCCGACCCGGCTCGAACCGCGAAAGCCGGACGTCGCGTTCGAGCGCCTGGCAGAGTTGAATGTCGCGCTTGGCGCGCGCGAGCGCCACCACGTCCTCGAACTTGGCGAGGCGTGGCGCATTCGATGGCGCGGCGATCGGCGCGGGCGGCGGCGATCGGAGCGCCGAGGCGCCGACGCTCAGGACCGAGCCGCCGAGCGTTTGGCTCCGCGGCGCGCCGGGGGAAGCGGTAACCGGCGCGACCCGCGGCGCCGCTTCGGCGTTCTCCGCCAGTTTGCGCAACGCGTCCTCGGGGCTGGGCAGATCAGCGGCGTAGGCGAGCCGGATGATCGCCATCTCGGCGGAGGCGAGCGGGCGCGGAGAATCCTTGACGTCCTCGACGCCCTTGAGCAGAATCTGCCATGCGCGGGTGAGCGGCCCGAGGCTCAGCTGTGATGCGATCTCGCCGCCGCGTCGGCGCTCGGTCTCGCTGATGGCGGGATCGCTGAGGCCGCTGGGCGTGAGCTTGGCCCTGGTGACGAAATGACAGAACTCGGCGAGTTCGATCAGCATTTCGGCGGCGTCCGCGCCGGCGTGATGCAGCCTCGCCGTGAGCGCCAGCGCCTGCGGGATCTCGCCCTTCATCGCATGGACGAAGAGGTCGATGATTTCGCCGCGGTCGGAGAGGCCGAGCATCGCCCGGATGTCGGCTGCGCGCACCCCCTCCGCCGCGCCGTGCGCGATGCCCTGATCGAGCAGGGAGAGCGCGTCGCGCACGGAGCCTTCGGCGACGCGCGCGATCAGCGCGAGCGCATCGGGCTCGGCGGAAACTCCCTCGGCGGCGCAGATCTTCTCGAGATGCCGCATCAACTCGCCCGACTCGATCCGCTTGAGATCGAAGCGGATGCAGCGCGAGCGCACCGTGATCGGCACCTTCTCGATTTCCGTCGTCGCGAACAGGAATTTGACGTGCTCGGGCGGCTCTTCGAGCGTCTTCAGCAGGCCGTTGAAGGCGGCCTTCGAAAGCATGTGCACTTCATCGATGATGTAGACCTTGGTGCGCGCCGACACCGGGCGATAGCGCGCGTTCTCGATGATCTCGCGCACATCGTCGATGCCGGTGTGCGAGGCGGCGTCCATCTCGATCACGTCGATATGGCGCGAATCCATGATCGCCTGGCAATGCATGCCGAGCTCCGGCATTTCGATGCTCGGTCGATCGATCTTGCCGGGCAGGCTGTAGTTGAAAGCGCGCGCGAGAATGCGCGCGGTCGTCGTCTTGCCGACCCCCCGCACCCCGGTCAGGATATAGGCCTGATGGATGCGATCGGCTTTGAACGAATTGGCGAGCGTGCGCACCATCGCCTCCTGGCCGATCAGGTCGACGAAGCTGGCGGGGCGGTATTTCCGCGCGAGCACGCGATAGGGAGCGGCCTTGGCGGGGCTCGGGCCGAGGTCGAGCCCGAGCGACGGCTCGGCGGCGACGGGGTCCGCGATCAGGTCATTCATGAACGAACGGGCTTGGCTTCCGGACCCAGGCCCGCGGCCTGGGGATGAGGGGCGGCGGTAGGAGGTTGGACAAAGACCCGCCCTGGCTCGTTAGGGCTGCTTCCTTCCGGACCTGACCCGGTTGGCGAGCGGTACGTCCTTCGCCAACCTCCCGGACCCTATTTGGACCATGCCGACGGCTAGCGCAAGGCGCCCAAACCCACTGCAGCAAAGCAAAGGACGGCGCCCTGCCCCCATCCCGTCGAGAATACGCGAGAGCCTCGACCCGGAGGCGCTCCCCCGCGACCCCCCTCCCCCACCCACAAGGGGAAAGATCCGCTGGGTCTCGAGCGGTTGCGATGCGCACGGTTTCTGTAGCGCGGTGGCGGCGGGGCGTATCCCCTCCCTGTTTTACGGGGAGGGGAAGGGTGGGGCGGGCTCCGCTTCCGAAACCCTTCACGCTCTCTTGCGCCCTCACAGAGAGCCCCACCCCCCGCCCCTCCCCAAAGAACGGGGAGGGGAGAGCTGCAGGCCTGACCCGAACGTTGCAATTAGTCGGCCGTCCCGCTGTGGCGTTTCTCACAGAACGAACACCACGGGAACGCGGGCCGGCCACCATCCCGCCACGTGATGGGCGGCATTCGAGAATCTTCCCGGAGGCCGTTGGAGGCGGCTTCGAGCGCACAGGCGTAAAGGCGCTTTCGGGCTCGATCGTCGAGTTGCGTCGCGTTCTCGGGAGGCGCGGAAATGACGGGAAAGCCGCCGATCTTACTCTATGACGGCGTTTGCGTCCTTTGTTCGCGCTCCGTGACGTTCGTCCTGAAGCATGAGCGAAAGGCGTCGATTCGCTTTGTCGCGATCCAATCGGAGGAAGGCGCCGCGATCGCGGCGGCGCACGGCGTCGACCCCGAACAACCAGATACGTTTCTGTTCGTTGAAGATGGCAGAGCCTGGCGGAAATCGAGCGGCGTGATCGCGCTGTTCGCCCACCTGCGTCCGCCCTGGTCATTCGCGCGCGCGTTGGGTTTTTGCCCGGCGCCCTTGCGCGACTGGCTCTACGACCACGTGGCGCGTAATCGCTACCGCCTGTTCGGAAAGCGCGAAGTCTGCATGGCGCCCACGCCGGAATTGCGCGAGCGCTTCGCCCTGCCGGAGTAGCGGTGATGACTTTCCGATACTGGTCGATTCATCAGATCCCGCGCCACCGAATCCCTAGCCCGTATTCTGCCTACATGCAGGCGCTACGGGGGCGATATCCAGTCGAGGAGGGCTATCCTGCCATGCCTTTCTCACGAGCCGGGCTGCTGCCGGCGCTCATCGCGTTGCTCGGGATCGTCGGTCAGCTATCAATGTGTTTGAGGACGTGAACATGTCGGGCTGCGGTTCGCGGCGATCACGACGTGGGGATTCGCGTGACCAATCCATCGGCCGAGCGCATCGACCACCACGAGCGGTCCGATGCCGATATCAAAACCGGATATTGAGCCTGACCTCGGTCTTGAAGTCGAAGACCGGGTAATCACGGATAATCGGCGCGGCGGCCTCCAGCGAGAGGGTGACGTTGTCGCTGATCTTGCGTCCGATCCTGGCGTCGAGCGGAACAAACAGGCGTCCGGTCTGTCCCGCGATCGGGTCGCCGAAGTTCACGCGAATGTCCGGGCTTGGAAACAACGTAAAAAACCAGCGATTGGGCAGCCCGATATTGAACGTCGGCGCGAATTGCAGATTGCTGATGTTTCTCTTTGAGGGATCGCCGGCGAAGCTGACTTCATAACGCAGGAGCGGCTCGAAATAGCTGCCCGCGCTTATTTCCGGCAAATCGTAGCGAACGGCGGCTCCCGGCATGATCCGCCATTTTCCGGAGGTGATCGCCTCGGCGCCCGTCGGGGCGATGAGGCGCGCTCCAAAACCCGCCTTCCAGCGTTCGTTCAGTTGGTCGATGACCGCGGCCTGGATATCCGCGTCTCCGACCCCGTAG
>DASXYQ010000296.1:0-4212 GCA_036502445.1 Roseiarcus sp.
GCAAAGTGATGCAGTAGCCATAGGCCCGAGATGGACAGTGCGATCGGCGGCCGCTCCTCCTTGGTCGCGAGTTCCTCCAGAAAGGCCCGGTCGAGCGGCCGTTTGCTCGGACAGAGATCGCCCGTCAGATAGGCGCCCGACGATCCGCCATGGGTGAGCCCGGCGTTCTCGAGAAAACCGCGATGCTCGAGCCCGGGCGCCGCCGCGGACGCCTCGACCGCGCGCATCAAGCGCGTTCCTGAAAGCTCGTCGTCGGCTGCGTCCGTACAAGTCCAGCATGATGCGCGTTCCAGCCGCGTCATCAGCGACTGCGGATCGGCGAGCAGCGCGACCGTCTCACCGGCCAGACTCATCTCGCGGATCGCCACGGCCTGGCCCCCATCGCGGGTGCGGCAGACGCGCAGCACCGAGCGGTAGTCAGTAACGCTGTCGGCGTCCATGAGATGCGTCGGGATCGAAGGCGCGACGAGGCAAGCCTCCTCGGCGGATGCGGCGAGGGGGCAGATGAGGAAGAGGAGTGCCCCCAGCGCCAGTCGCAATGTCCAACTTGACTTATTCAGGCGAGTTCCTCCGCGCGCAGAGTTCAGCGACCCCGCCGAACGCTCGCCCTTCTATCAACCGAAAATGACGCGATTGCGGGGGGCGGCCTTCGGCGGCGCGTCACGACGAGCGATCGGCAATTCGGGCCGCCACGCCTGCCCACCGAGGGCAAGATGCGTTCGCGGGAGTGACATGGGGCCGAGAGCAGATCGCTCCCGCTGTCAGCCAACTCGAGTCTCGTCGCCAGGCCAAACGATCGGACGTTCCATGATTTCGGCGAAGGCGTACGGCGAATCCGCCGGAAACGTCCGCGTCGGCAATCCGGTCTCGCGCGCGGCCTCGTCTCGCGCGTCCTCCCAGGCGTCGGCGAGCGCCTCGTCCAGCCGGCCTTTCAGGCCTGGATTCTTTCGCAATTGCCGTTCCACGCGCCGCCGCTGCTCGCGGACCGTGATCGCCCAGGAGCGGCTGCGCGCGACAGGTTGATGATCCCACTTCAGCAGGTGATGCATCAGCACTCGCAACGCGCTCTCCAAACGGAGATACTGCTCCTCACCCACGTCGTCGATCTCCTCGGCGACGGCGGCGAGGTCGAGGTCGCCTACCCGCCCCTCGCGCAGCAACGTCGCCGTCTGGCGAGCCCAGGTATAGAGATCCCACTCCTTCGCGACGAGGCTTTCCGCCTTCGGCTTGGCCAACCCGGACGCCATGGAACCGCTCTCCTCAGCTCAGCGCGACGTTCAGCGCGCTCTCCGGCAGTTCCTGGCCAAAACAGCGCTGGTAGAACTCCGCCACCAGCGTGCGCTCGAGTTCGTCGCACTTGTTGAGGAAGGTCAGCCGGAAAGCGAAACCGATGTCCCTGAAGATTTCGGCGTTCTCGGCCCAGGTGATCACCGTGCGCGGACTCATCACCGTCGAGAGGTCGCCGTTGATGAACGCGTTGCGGGTGAGATCGGCCACCCGCACCATCTTGTTGACGATATCGCGCCCGTCCTTGCGCGCGCGATAGTGCGCGGCCTTGGCGAGCACGATGTCGACTTCCTTGTCGTGCGGCAGATAGTTCAGCGTCGTTACGATCG
Organism: Roseiarcus sp.; assembly: GCA_036502445.1. GTDB lineage: Bacteria > Pseudomonadota > Alphaproteobacteria > Rhizobiales > Beijerinckiaceae > Roseiarcus. The sequence goes on from DASXYQ010000296.1 coordinate 1,617, forward strand.
ACCAGCGGTCCATCTGGCCCTGATTTATCTGCTGCGTGCCGTGATAGAGCCCGGAAGTGTCGCCCAGGCCGATCGTGTTGGCGGTCGAGAACAGCCGGAACGCCGGATGTGGGCGAATGACTCGGCGCTGGTCGAGCAGAGTCAGCCGTCCGGAGACCTCGAGCACGCGCTGGATCACGAACATCACGTCGGGGCGTCCCGCATCGTATTCGTCGAAGCACAGAGCAATGTTGTTCTGAAGCGCCCACGGCAGCATGCCGTCGCGGAATTCGGTGATCTGCTTGCCGTCCTTGAGCACGATCGCATCCTTGCCGACCAGGTCGACACGCGAGACGTGGCTGTCCAGATTGATGCGCACCAACGGCCATTTGAGCCGCGCGGCGACCTGCTCGATGTGCGTGGACTTGCCAGTGCCGTGATAGCCCGTGACCATGACGCGGCGATTGAAGGCGAAACCGGCGAGGATCGCGAGCGTGGTGTCGCGGTCGAAGAGATAGTCGGGATCGAAATCCGGCACGTGCTCGCCGGCCATCGAATAGGCTGGCGCCTCCATGTCCGAGTCGATGCCGAACACCTTGCGCACGGAGACCTTCGTATCGGGTGGGCCGGCGACGGGCGTGGAGTAATCGGACGGCGAGGGCGCGGGGTCGGCTTTCATGGGTCCTCCAGACCCTGCCGCGACGGCGCCAGGGAAATGGACTTATACAAAATTTCCGCCGCTCGGCGAAAGGCCGCCGGCGGGAGTGGATTTTTCGCGATTGGGCGGCGGTTCTGCGCTCGCGCGTCAGACCAGCTTGTTCGACCTCAGGAAATTATACGCCTGGATGATCTCGCGCAATTTGTCTTCCGACGAACGGTCGCCGCCGTTGGCGTCGGGATGGTGGCGCTTCACCAGTTCCTTGTATTTGGCCTTGATCGTGACTTCGGTGGCTTGCCCGTCGAGTTCCAGCGAAAACAGCGCCCTGAGCGCCAGGGCGTTGTAACGCGGAGCTTGCGCCGCGTCGCCTGTTCGTCTCGCGCCCTTACGGCGCATCGAGCGCGCCTCGGCGTAGACGGTTTCATCGACGTGGGGCGCGCCGTGCGCCCCGGCGCGCGGACCCATTTTCCAGGTGGGGCGATGTCCGATCGCCTCCGCCGAGCGATATCGGGCAAGCGCGTCGTCGTCCATTCCCTTGAAATAATCGTAGGTCGCGTTGTACTCGCGCACGTGGTCCTTGCAAAAGCAGAAGTACTCGCCTTCACGATCTCGCCCCTTGGGCGCCTTGAAGACGCCTTCGGCCTTGCAGCCGGGATGGCTGCAAACCGCCGCGGCCACCGTCGGCGCCGGGGCATTCTTGCGCGACGATTTCACGCGGATGCGATCGAAGAGGGGGGAATTGAGATCCATGAGTGAAACCTTAGGCGCCGACTTGGACGACGGCAAGCGCGTATTCGAGGCGTGAGCTATAATGTCCTCACCGGGATAACGACCTGTGACCAGAAAGCGACAACCGCCTCTGTTCGATACGACGCTCGACTAGAACGCTTCGCGTGCGCGGGGCCAAGCCGCGCTTCGCTAACAACGAGGGATGACCGCCATGACCATGAAGCAACGGATCGAAGCGCGCCTGACCGCAGGCCTGACGCCGATCGCGCTCGAGGTTTTCGACGAGTCGGATCGGCACAAAGGCCATTCCGGCGCGCGCGAGGGCGGAGAGACTCACTACCGGATAGATATCGTCGCGGACGGCTTCGCCGGCAAGGGCAAGGTGGAGCGTCATCGCATGGTTTACGGCTTGCTGAAAGGGGAATTCGCCGCCGGCGTCCACGCGCTCGTGCTACGGACGCTCGCGCCGGGTGAGGAATGAACGCGCCGGACCCTGCGCCATCCACGCGCCTCGCCTTCGAGCTGACAGCAGACGAAGCCGGGATCGCCGCCTCGCGCGCCGCGCTGCGCCGGGCGCTCGCCGGCGGATTGACCTCGCGCCATTTGGCGCCGCTCGCAGCCTTCGTGCTGGCGATCGGCTTCACCGCGATTCTGGCGTCTACCAGCCTGCTCAGCCATCGGCACGGAGAAATCGCTCTCTTGCTGGCGACGGCGGCTTTCATGATCCATCGTCTTTGGAGCCGCCGCCGCTTCGCGCTGGCGCGCCGAGAGAGCGCGGCGTCGATCGAGACGATCCGCGCGGGCGGCCCCTTCGTCCTCGCCGTTGATGAACAGGGCCTGACACTCACCGGGTCGACCGCCGCGCGCTGGAATTTCTCCGATGGTCTGGAGGCGGAGGACGCCGGCGGCATGATCTATTTCTGGCCGCGTTCGGGCCCGCCGGCCGTCCTGCCCACGCGCGCGTTCCCGAGCGCGGAAGCGGCCTCCGAATTCGTCGCCTTGGCGCGGGCGGGAATCACGAAGGCTGCTCGCACGGGCCAGACCAGATGAAACTAGCCCCCCTCTTCCGCTTCGCGGGAGAGGGTTGCGACGAGGGCGCAGCTGGGAGGGACTCCGCCTACTTCGCCGTACAGACGAAACTGGCGGCCTCCGTCCGGGCGCCTTGCCCGGAAAAGCGCGCGACCGCCGGATGGGCGCACCAGGGACGCTGCGCGGCAATTCCCTTGCTGG
>DASXYQ010000297.1:0-3762 GCA_036502445.1 Roseiarcus sp.
ATCGAGTCATTGCCCCTGATTGAGGTTCTCTTGTGCGATCACTTCCACGTCGCGGTCCATACCCGATTGCACTTGGAAGGTCGCCTGAAAGGTTTTGGAGTCGTGGCGGGCGATGACGACGTATTCGCCCTCGGCCAGCACGAGGGAGGGAAACGCCCCGATCAGTTCGCGAACGATGTCGCCGCCCGGCGTCAGCACCGTGAAGGTCGTGTTGGCGAGCGCTTCCGCACCGGGAGTGTTGACGAGCTTTATCGTCAGCGTCGCAAATCGGTGGCGAAGCGTGACGTCGACGATCTTGCCCGGGGCGACCCTGACGTCGCCGGAAACGATCGAATTCGTTTCCACGGGCGCGCCCGGCGCCGCGCCGCCCGGCTTGCCGACGCCCACCGAGCCGACGCCCACGGTGTCGAGATAAGTGGAGGCGATGTGGTAAGTCCCCTCGGGCACGCCGATAACCTCGCCCGCGCGCGCTTTCGCCCAGACGAGCTTGGCCAGCGAGTTGTTGCGCTCGGGCACGTAGATGTCGAGCGCCAGCTTCGAGGGATCGATCTGCGAACCGCCGAGCGTGCCGTGGATCCTGAGAGCGCCGGCGGCGAGCGAGAGCTGCTCGGAATGGGCCTCGGCGGCGAGTGAAACGCTCCGGGTCGCGATAGCCAGACCGAACGCGACGTGCAGAACGTAATCTCCCGCGGGCAGCTTCAAGGTCGGTTGCGCGAGGCTCGACTCGGCGACCAGCGCATGCGCGCCCTCGGCGTCGGCGTGCGCGGAGAAGATGCGCCAATGCAAGCCGGCGTCGAGCGGGGCGCCGGCCCCCAGCGCCGCCATCAATCGGAGGGTCGCCATGCCGGGTTCGGCGGCGCCCTCCGCCTTCGCGCCCGCCGAGGAGGCGATCCAGGCGAAAAAAGCGAGGGCGAGGAAGACGGAGCATCTGATCATTCGAGCGCCTTGCCGAAATCGCGCCGGCCCGTCAAGACCTCCAGCGCCGCGCGGATCCTCTTGGTCGTCTGACCGGTTGAATGGAAGGCGGTTTACAGAGGCGATAAAACAGCTCAGGAACCGCGCGCCCGAGCCGTCGGGCCGCATCGCGAACAAGGGACGTCATGAACCAGAAAGCCGAGCAGACGACCTCCGAGCCGACGATCGCGTTGCTCCAGCGCCGCCGCTCCGTCGCCCCAGTGAACTTGACGGGCCCCGGACCGACCGAGGCGGAACTCGAGACCGCGCTCAGGATCGCTTCGCGGGCGCCCGATCACGGCAAGCTCACGCCCTGGCGCTTCCTGGTGTTCGAGGGCGCGGCGCGCGAGCGAGCCGGCCGCCTCGCGCTCGAAATCAAGCTCGCGGACGATCCTCTGCTCGACGAGGCGAGCCGGCAGATCGAACTCGGGCGGTTTTCCCGCTCGCCGCTCGTCGTCGGCGTGATCTCCCGCGCCGCCCCGCACGTCAAAATCCCGGAATGGGAGCAGGTGCTGTCGGCTGGCGCGGCCTGCATGGAGTTGGTGATCGCAGTCAATGCGCTCGGCTACGCCTCGACCTGGCTCACCGAATGGTGCGCCTATGATGCGCGTTTCCGGGCGGCGATCGGTCTTGCCGAGCACGAGCGAATCGTCGGGTTCGTGCATGTCGGGCGGCCGACGATCGCGCCGGAGGATCGCCCTCGGCCGGCGCTCGCGGACGTCGTCGCGAGATTTCCGGCCTGAGGGAGAGGCGAATGTTCTACGAGACCCGCGCGCGCGACAAGAGCCTGCTGCCGCACGATCCCTTCAAGGCGATCGTCGCGCCGCGTCCGATCGGCTGGATTTCCACGCGGGCGCCCGACGGCCGGATCAATCTGGCGCCGTACAGTTTCTTCAACGCGTTCTCGTCGGTTCCCCCGCTGGTCGGCTTTTCCAGCGAGGGCTACAAGGACTCGGCGACTTTCGCCGTCGAGAGCGGCGAATTCGTCGCCAATCTCGCCAGCTTCGATCTGATGGGCCCGATGAGCGAAACCTCGGCGCCGTTGCCGCGCGGCCAGAGCGAATTCGAACACGCGGGGCTGACGATGGCGCCGTGCCGGCTCGTCAAGGCGCCGCGCGTCGCCGAGGCGCACGCCTCAATGGAGTGCAAGCTGAGCGAGGTCGTGAGACTCAAGAGCCACAAGGGCGAGACGCTCGAGAGTTATCTCGTCATCGGCGAAGTCGTCGCCTTCCACATCGACGAAGCCTACATCAAGAACGGCCGATTCGACACCGCCGGCGCCAAGCCGCTCGCGCGCTGCGGCTACCAGGATTATTCGGTGCTGGAAGGCCTGATCGCGCTCGCCCGGCCGCCGGGGGCGGGGCAGTAGGGCTGTGGGAAGTAGGAAGTGGGCAGTGGGGCGGAGGTCGCACTTCCTACTGCCTACTGCCTGGGCGGGTAGGGCGCGCCGACGCATCGGCGCGGTAAGGGAGCGATGATGGACGAACAGAACGAAAAGTATGACGGCGCCACGATTTCTGTGCATTGGATCACCGCGTTGCTGGTCGTCCTGCTTTGGGTGATCGGTCAGACCGGGGACTGGCTCCCGAAGGGAACATTGCAGTCCGCCTATTGGTCGACGCATGTCGTCCTCGGTTTCGCGCTCGTGGTCCTGGTCATATACCGGATCGGCTGGCGCGCCACGGCGGGGCGTCGGCTTCCCCCCGCGGACCCCGCAGCCTTGCATGTCCTGGCAAAGGCCTCCCACTACGCGCTGTATATCCTGCTCATTGTCGTGTTGGCTCTCGGGGTGACCAACGCCTTCGTGCGCGGCTACCATATCTTCGGCCTCTTCGAGCTGCCGCAACTTGGCGACAAGTCGTTGAGAAAGCCGATCACCAATTGGCACGGTCTGGCCGCCAACATCCTGCTCGGCCTGGCGGCGCTGCACGCTCTCGCCGCGCTCGGACATCACTATGTGCTACGCGACGGCGTCCTCCGACGCATGATGCCGAGCCCGCGGCGGCCTTTGATCTACCGCGGCGCGCGACTGGACTAGCGCCCCGCCGCCCGCTCCAGCACTTTTTGCGCGCGCTTCAAGTGCGGCAGATCGAGCATCTCGCCGTCGACCGACAGCACGCCGGCGCCGGGCGCGGCTTCGAAGGCGGCGACGATCGCGCGGGCGCGGGCGACCGCCTCCGAAGACGGCGAAAAGATTTCATTGATGACCGAAACCTGCGCGGGATGGATCGCCATCTTGGCGGTGAATCCGTCTCGCCGCGCGGCGAGGCACTCCGCGCGCAGCCCCGCCTCGTCGCGGAAATTGACGAACACCGTGTCGATCGGCGTCGCCTCGGCCGCGACCGCAGCGAACAGCATCAGATCGCGCGCGAGGCGATAGGGCCCGGCGTAACCGCCGTCGGGAAGCCGATAAGTCTCCGAGCCGAGGTCAGCGCTGAGATCCTCGGCGCCCCAGGCGAGGCCTTCGAGGCGCGCGCTGGCGCCGGCGTAGCTCGCCAGACCGAACAGGGCGCGCGCGCTTTCCGTCGCGATCGCGAGGATCCGGGTCGCCCCGTCCGCGAGACCATGATCGGCTTCGCACACCGCGAGTTTCACGCCGAGCCGTTGCACGCCGGCGCCGCCAAAACTCTTCGGCAGCATGATCCCGTCGGGGCCGGCCGCCATCACGACATCGAGATCGGCCTCGGTTAGATCGCCGTCGAGCGGATTGACGCGGACGTAGAGCCGCGGGCGCGGGACGCGGGCCTGCGTCCCGCCTATGAACGCGGCGACGGCGCCGCGCGCCTGGGGCTTGGCTGCGAGCGCGAC
>DASXYQ010000298.1:0-5676 GCA_036502445.1 Roseiarcus sp.
GCCGCCACGCTCTCGAGAACGAAGTCGTCGATGCCGCAGAACACCAGGAACCGATCGCCGCTGCGTTTCTGAATGTCGGTCACGCGGCGAACGTCGTAGGATTCCTCCTTGATGCAGACGACGTTTTCGATGTCGGACATCTCTTCCAGCAATTCCGGGGTGACGTCGAGCCGATACGCGACCGGATTGTTGTAGATCATGAGGCCCAAGGAAGGCGCAGCCGCGCCGATCGCCTTGAAATAGGCGATCGTTTCGCGCGGATCGGTCTTGTAGGTGAGGGCGGGGAAAACCATCAGGCCGTCGATGCCGAGGCCTTCGCAACGTCGGGCCCAGGCGACTGCGTCTCGCGTCGTGTTCTCCGCGAGGCCCGACAAGAGCGGGACGCGGCCCGCGACGACCTCCTTCGCCGCCCGCACGATGCTTTCCTTCTCCGCGGCCGTCATCATGCCGTTCTCGCCGAGCATGCCCAGCACGACGACGCCATTCACGCCGGCGTCGATGGCGCGCGCGAGGCTCGCCTGCGTCGCCTCCAGATCGAGGCTGTCGTCGGCGCGAATCTTGGTCGTCACCGCGGGAAATACGCCGGACCAGTTCACCATGACGTCTTACCCTCCTGCCGTCCCGCGTTGCATAGCATAGAGAGGGAACAGCTTGCAGGGATTGTCCTCGACGAGGGCGATGGGCTCCGAATGTTCGCATTACCACGGGCGCTCCCCGTCATTGCGAGCATTGCGAAGCAATCCAGCCCTCCACGAGATGGACCGACGATGAGTTCCCAAAATCCGTCGTGTAGTAACTGTTTCAGGCGCTTGCGGTGTCAGCGGACCCGTCGTGGTCAAATCCGCGGGCGGGCGACAGCGGCGCCGCTAATTGCTTTGCTTTGCTTCGCTTCGCTCGCAATGCCGGGTAGTGCCGAACGGGCCGGTCTACGTCTTTTGTGGGCGCCGCCTACTCCGCCGCCTCTCGCAACGAGGCCCGCATTGTCGTCCGCAGATCGTCGATCAGCACCCGCTTTCCCGCCCGCTCGACGTGCCAGAACGTCCAGCCGTTGCAGGCGGGCAGCCCTTGCGCGAGCGCGCCGATCTTATGGATCGAACCGACCGCCGGGCCGAGGGTGAGTGCGCCATCGATGCGAACGAGGGCGGCATTGCGTCCCCTTCCGTCGACGAGCCGCTCGCCGGCGCGCACGAGTCCCGCCTCGATCACGCTGGAGAACGCCACGCGCGGCTCGCTGCGGCGCGTCGGCATCGGCGCGACAATCTCGAGTGCCAGCGGTTCGACCGCGTCGATTCGCGCGCGGGCGACGGCGGCGTACTGCGAATTGCTCTCGATGCCTATGTAATGGCGACGCAGGCGGCGGGCGACCGCGCCGGTCGTGCCGGAGCCGAAGAACGGGTCGAGCACGAGGTCGTCGGGATGCGAGGCGGCGAGAAGGACCCGCTGCAAGAGCGCCTCGGGCTTCTGCGTCGGATGCGTCTTGCGTCCGTTCGTGTCCTTCAGCCGCTCGGCGCCGGTGCAAATCGGGAAAAACCAATCCGAGCGGGCCTGGCTGTCCTCGTTACCCGCCTTCAGGGCCTCGTAGTTGAAGGTATAGCCCTTGGCGTCAGCCGAACGCGCCGCCCAGATCAGCGTTTCGTGCGCGTTGGTGAAACGGCGGCCGCGGAAATTGGGCATCGGATTGGCCTTGCGCCAGACGATGTCGTTCAAAATCCAGAAGCCCAGATCCTGCAGGATCGCGCCGACGCGGAAGATGTTGTGATAGGAGCCGATCACGACGATCGTCGCATCTCGCTTCATCACCCGTCGCGCGGCTGTCAGCCAGTTCCGCGTGAACGCGTCGTAAGTTGTGAAATCGGCGAATTTGTCCCAATCTTCGTCCACGGCGTCGACGACGCTCTGGTCGGGGCGAGAGAGCGAACCTTCCAACTGTAGGTTGTAGGGCGGATCGGCGAATACGAGGTCCACGCAAGCGCCGGGAAGTTTATCGAGTTCTGTGACGCAATCGCCGACGAAGATCTCGTCGCGGGGTGGCGAGAGCTTCGTGTCGGGGCGGCGGGCCGCGGCGCTTCCAGTACGAGAAACCTGAAGCTGGGCGGGGAGGCCGGACGCCCCGGCACGGGAACTACGCATGCACGCAACCACTCGAACGCTACGATCGACGATACGCCGCCGACGCTTCCCTTATGTCTCCGATTAGGTAAAAACCGCGTTAGCCCGCCCCTCAGGCCAATGTCTCGTTTTCGCACGGGTCGTCACGTGCTGAAACCGGAATGAAATCAACGAAATCGAAAGAATTTCGTGTAGCCGCGCTCGCTGAGCCTGCTTTACGAGCACAACCGGCGCGGTCGGCGACAGCGCCCACAGCAGATCGCGCGCTCAGTCGCTGTCGGATTCCAACGCCTTCGGGTGGAACGAGCGGCGATGAAGCGGCGACGGACCCCAGCGCGCGAGCGCCTCGATATGCGCGCGCGTGGCATAGCCGACATGGCTGGCGAACCCATATTGGGGATAATGGGCGTGGAGGCGCGTCATCAGCGCGTCGCGCGCCACTTTGGCGACGATCGAGGCGGCGGCGATAGACAGCGAAAGCCCGTCGCCGCCGACCAGCGCCTGAGCCGGACAGCAGAGCCCATCGGGCACGTCGCGACCATCTATCAGCGCGAAATCGGGCGTCAGGGCGAGAGCGCTCAACGCGCGCGCCATCGCGCGCAACGTAGCCATGCGAATGTTGAAGGCATCGACCTCGCGCGCGCTCGCGAAGGCGATGGCGACGCCCAGCGCCTTGTCGAGGATGGATCGGCTGAGCTCTTCGCGGCACGCGGCGCTCAGGGTCTTCGAATCCTGCACCCCGTCCGGTAAATCGTGAGGATCGAGGATGACGGCGGCGACCGCGACCGGGCCCGCGAGCGGACCGCGTCCGACCTCGTCGACGCCGGCGACCCAGCGCGCGCCCAGCCCATGGCGTTCGCGCTCGAAGTCGAAATGGGGACCAGGTTCTTTTTCTTTCAGGCGAGTGGTCCCTTGCGCAAGCGCGCGACGTCGAAGTCGTGGACGTCGCGCAACAAGTCGATGAAGGCGTCCGCGGCGTTGTCGGCGCAGAGCTCGCCCTTGGCCGCGGTGGCGTTGGCGGCGTCACCGACCGCGCCCCCCTCGTGCAGATCGCTGGACATCCAGCCGAACCCGATCGGTTGGGTCACGCGGAGTTGTTTGAATTCCTGTTCGATGGAAATCGCCGCGCTGACGAAATCCCGAGCCTCGCCCATCCGCACCGTGTCGGGCCTGAAGGCGAGCATCAGCGACGTCTCCGCGTCACCCCCATGTATGCCATGAGCGCGCTCGCGCGCCGAAAACAGCCCTTCGGGAAGTCCAAGCCGATGCCAGGCCGCATGGACCGCGAGCATGCGGTGACGCACCCGCAATTCGCGCACGACCGCATCGATCACCGGAACGTTGCCGCCGTGCGAATTCATGAAGATCAGTTTGCGGCATCCCGTCCGCGCGACGCTGTCGCCGATTTCGGTCCAGGCGCGGGTGACCGTCTCCAGCGAGAACGTCAGCGTGCCGGGAAATTCGATGTGCTCGTTCGACTTGCCGATCGTCTGGACGGGCAGGATGAGCACGGGAAGATCGTCGGGGATTCGCGGCACGGCGCGCGCGAGATAGCCCTCGTTGATGAACGTATCGACGCCGACCGGCAGGTGCGGCCCATGCTGCTCGATCGCCGCCACCGGCAGCACCGCGACGACCTTACTCATTTCGGCGGCGGCGAAGTCGCGCCAGCCCATCTCGGCCCAATATTTCGTTGGAAGCATTCGCTTCATCTCCGTGGCGTCAGGGCTCGCGGGCGGCGATGGCCTCGATTTCGATCTTGAATTCGGGGCGCGCGAACCCTTGCACGATCATCAATGTCGAAGCCGGCGCCGGGGCGCCTACAAATTCATCCCGCACTTTCATGTATCCGCTCAAATATTCGGCGGCGCTGACGTAGGCATTGATCCGCACGATGTCGGCGAGCGACATCCCGGCCTCGCCCAGGATCGCCGAGATCGCACGAAAACAGAGGCGCGCCTGCGCCTCGGCGGCTTCGGGAACGACGCCGTCCCGCCCGATGCCCAGTTGCCCCGAGCAAAAGATCAACCGAGCGCCCGGAGCTACTTCGACCCCGTGAGCGTAGTTGGCGAAGGGCGGATGGATGGAACTCGGATTCAGCGTGCGCATCGGATCCCGGTTCCGACAGAGCCTATCCGCCTGCGTTACCCCTTGCCAGACGTCGAGGCAAGATCGACAATGGCGCGTATGTTGCAAGCCCTGGCGCGGCAACTCACGGTCGGGAGCAATTGATGAAACTCGGTGGCGATTGGCTTTCCGCAGGGCTTTACCTGGCGGTCGGTCTGAGTATGACCTCGTCCGCACTCGCGGCGGACAAGGTTTCTTTCGGCACCAATTGGCTCGCCGAGGCCGAGCACGGCGGATATTATCAGGCGGTGGTCGACGGCACGTACGCCAAATACGGGCTCGAGGTAACAATCGTGCCGGGCGGCCCGCAAGTGAACAACGGTTTACTGCTTGCAGCTGGTAAGCTCGATTTCTATATGGGGGGAAACCTATTGTTGTCCTTCGACGCCGTGGCCCAGAACATCCCGATCGTCGTCGTCGCCGCGCATTTCCAGAAAGATCCGCAGATAATGATGTCCCATCCGGGCGTGGGCCTCGACAAATGGAGCGAACTACCCAAGGCGACTGCGTTTGTCGGCAAGGAAGGGCTGGTTTCGTTCTACCAGTGGATGAGAGTCGTCTACGGGTTCAAGGAGGAAAACGTCAAGCCGTATACTTTCAATCCTCAACCGTTCATTGCGGACAAGAATTCGATCCAACAGGGTTACGTGACCTCCGAGCCGTTCGCCGTGGAGCGCGAAGGGCACTTCAAGCCAAACATCTTCCTGTTGGCAGATCAGGGTTACGGCACGTATGCAACGACGATCGAAACGCGCGCCGACGTGGTCGCCAAGAAACCGGACCTTGTGCAGCGCTTCGTCGACGCTTCGACGATCGGCTGGTACCACTATCTCTATGGCGACAATTCGCAGGCGAATGTGTTGATCAAGAAAGACAATCCGGAGATGACCGACGAGCAGATCGCGTTTTCGCTCGGCAAGATCAAGGAATACGGACTCGCCGATTCGGGCGACACTCTGAAACTCGGCATCGGCGCGATGACAGACGAACGGATCAAATCGTTCTATGATTCGATGGTCAAGGCAGGCGTCGTGGCGGCCGGACTAGACTATAAGAAGGGCTATACACTGCAATTCGTCGACAAAGGCATCGGCCTCGATCTGCGCCCGAAGTGACTGGGGGCCGCCCGATCGAAGAAAGGAACGCGTCGCGCGCATGACCCTGGCGATTCCCACTTTCGCGAAGGCGTCTGGCCTTCCGTTGTCGGCTCCCAGCACGGACGTACTGGTCCGTCTCGAGTCCGTCGGCAAGTGCTTCGCCAACGGCGTCGTGGCTTTGACGGGCGTCAACCTGGATGTACGGCGCGGCGAATTCCTCTCGCTGCTCGGGCCATCCGGCTGCGGCAAGTCGACCATCCTGCGGCTGCTCTCGGCGCTCACGTCGGCGACCGACGGCGGGATCAACTGGCTGCAGAAGAACCCGGAACTCGGCTTCGTCTTT
>DASXYQ010000299.1:0-8238 GCA_036502445.1 Roseiarcus sp.
CGAAGGGCGAAACGGGCGACGTGGGCGCCGCCGGACCGCCGGGACCAAAGGGGGAGGTCGGTCCGGCCGGTCCGGCCGGGCCGCCTGGACCGAAGGGCGAGGTCGGCGATGCAGGATCCGTCGGACCGCCGGGACCCAAGGGCGACGTAGGCGGGGCCGGGCCGCCCGGACCGAAGGGCGAGGTCGGCGAGGCGGGACCGGTTGGACAGCCGGGCCCGAAGGGAGAGGCCGGCCCGCCCGGGCCGAAGGGCGATGTAGGCGAAGCGGGAGCGCCTGGCCAACAAGGACCCAAGGGAAACGCCGGCCCGGCCGGCTCGGCGGGACCTCCTGGGCCGGCCGGACCCAAGGGCGAGACCGGCGGCGCGGGACCCGCCGGTCAGCAAGGACCCAAGGGAGACGTGGGGATCGCGGGGCCGACCGGACCTGTGGGACCAAAGGGCGAGAACGGCGCCACGGGACCGGCGGGACCCCAAGGACCCAAAGGAGACGCGGGCGTCGCGGGACCGCAGGGACCTGTAGGGCCCAAGGGCGAGGCGGGCCTCGAGGGACCAGCCGGACCGCTGGGACCGAAGGGAGATGCCGGCGTCGCCGGCCCGCAAGGACCCAAGGGCGAGGCGGGCGTCGCGGGACCGCCAGGATCCAAGGGCGACATTGGCGCCCCCGGCCCGGCAGGACCAGCAGGATCTCAAGGGCTCAAAGGAGATGCGGGACCGCCAGGACCCAAGGGAGAAGTGGGCGCCGCGGGGCCGGCGGGACCCAGGGGCGAAATCGGCGCCGCAGGGCCGGCGGGACCCAAGGGAGAGGCGGGACCCAACGGAGAGGCGGGACCCAAGGGAGACGTCGGCGCCGCGGGACCTCCCGGACCGAAGGGCGACACGGGACCCGCCGGGCCAAAGGGTGACAGGGGATCGGCTGGACCGGGTTCGGCCATCCGGGTCGTCGCCGCTCAGGGGAAGGCCGTTTGCGAGTCCGACGAAGTCATGATCAGCGCCTACTGCAGCGTCGATGGCAGCACGCTGCACCACAACGGCATGAGCGGCGCCACTTGCGAGGGGCCGGAGAACGCGTCGGCGCTAGCCGTAGTGGCCTGCGTGAAAAAATAGCGCGAAACAGCGGGATCGGGCGGACAATCCCGATCCCCGATCCCGCCCGATGTCGCGCCCATACTAGTAAAAAATCAACGCGACCAAAAACCGCCTCCCAGTATTGAAAGCAATCAAAAACGGCGCAACGGGACGATGGATCGGCGCGCGAGACCCCGATCCTCAGGGCTCGATCTTTGGAAATCTCGCCAGCGCCTCGAGATCATCCAACGCGGTCGTATTCCTCACATAGGCCTTCGACGCGTCGCGGACGGGCTGGAAATCCCAGCTCCGTTGCGCGCCCATGTTCAGCGCGGCGTCGACCAGCCGCCGCCGCCGCTGGCTCGCCCGCACCTCGGCGTCCAGCGCCGCCAAATTCCAGCGACGCGCCACTTCGCGGCGGAAGTCGTCGACGCGCTCCGCCTCTTCCGCTCGCGCCGCGAGATTTTCGCGCTCACCGGGATCGCGCTTCAAATCGTAGAGCTGATCGGGATCGCCGGGCGAGTGGATGAACTTATGGTTGCGCCGCCGGATCATCACAATCGGTGCGACGGCGCCCTCCGCAAGATATTCGCCGATCGCTTCGTCGTGCCCCTCGCCGGTTCCGAGATGCGGAACGAGGCTGCGCCCGTCGATCGTCTCGCCGAGAGCGCTCGAGTCGCCTCCGGCCAGATCGATCAGCGTCGGCGTCACGTCGAGCAGAGAAACACTAGGCGTCACCCGGCGCGGCGCCCAGCGTCCGGGCGCGCGGACGATCAGCGGGACGCGCGCGGAACCCTCGAAGAAGCTCATCTTGTACCAGAGCCCGCGTTCGCCGAGCATCTCGCCATGGTCGCCCAAGAAAACGACGATCGTGTCGTCGGCGAGCCTGCAGTCCCGAAGCGCGCGCGTGAGGCGGCCGAGATTGTCATCGACGTAGGAAATCGCGCCGTAGTAGGCGCGCCGGGCCGCGCGGATCTGCTCCATGGCGACGGGCTCGGAGTCCATCGCGTAGGCATGACGCAGCCGCCGCGAGTGCGGATCGAGCAGCCGCGGCGGGATCGCCGGATCCGGCATGTCGATCTCGTCGTCGCGATAAAGGTTCCAGTACCGCTCGCTGATCGCGAAGGGATCGTGCGGATGGCTGAGCGAAGCGACCAGCAGCAGGGGCCGCGGATCGATGCCACGCGCCTTGTCGAAGATTTCCCGCTCCGCCGCGAATGTCACCTCGTCGTCGAAGTCGAGCTGGTTGGTGCGCACGCAGAGGCCGGCCTCAGTGACCGAGCTCATGTTGTGATACCAGCTCGGCCGCTCGTGCGGGCGATCCCAGTCCGGCGTCCAGCCGAAATCCGCGGGATAGATGTCGGTGGTCAGCCGGCTTTCGAAACCATGCAATTGATCCGGTCCGCAAAAGTGCATCTTGCCGGACAAAACGGTGCGATATCCGAGCCGACGCAGATGATGGGCGAAGGTCGGAATGTCGGCGGCGAATTCGGCGGCGTTGTCGTAGACCCGCGTGCGCGAGGGCAAGAGGCCGGACATGAACGAGGCGCGCGAGGGCGAGCAGAGCGGGCTCGCGCAATACGCGCTCTCGAACACCACGCCCGCCTTTGCGAGTTCATCGATGTTCGGCGTCTTGACGATTTTGTGGCCGTAGGCGGGCAGGAACGCCGGCGCCAGTTGATCGACCATTACGATGAGGATGTTCGGCTGTGACAGGGGCATGCGGTTTCCGGATCTCTGGGGGGGCTTGCAGATGCGTCCATTCGGTTTCGATCGCGGCCGACAGCCACGGGTTCAAGGCGCCCTCCGGCCACAAATACCTCAATGCTTCCTCTTGTCCCGCGGTCTCGGCGCTGACCACGCCGGCCGCGCGCGCGTTGGCCTGCGAATTGTCGGGGCGCAGCATGAATTGCAACAGGGTGTAAGCCAGGTCGGGCCGCGGCGCGTCGCGCGGGATCGCGAACGCGTCGAGTGACACCGCGCCGCCCTCCCTGGCTGCGATAAAACGGATCGCCGCCGGAGCGCCGCCTTGACGGCTGCGCGCGGCGGCGGCCTCAGCCTCGCCGGCGGTGCCCATGCTGAGGCAATCGCGTCCTCGCGCGAGCAAGCCGACGACATCGGAAACGCCGAAGCCCCGGACCGCGGGTTTCGCGCGCGCGAGCATCGCCCCCGCGCCCCTGACTTCCGGCAGCGTCGCTTTCGCCGGATCGACGCCCATCACCCGAAAGGTCGCGATGAAGAGCGCGTCGCGCGCGTCGGGCACCGCGATCCCGCAGTCCGACATTTTGGCTTGCATTTGCGGCAGGAGCAGATAGCCCCAGGACGCTGGCGCGCCGCTGAGCCGTTTGGCCGCCTTTTCGGAATCATAGAGCAGCCCGATCGCGGACCAGCCGAAAGCAACGGAATAAGCGCCGCCGGGATCGTAGGCGGAGAGTTTGGCCGCGACGGCCGCCTGCACGGCGCGTGCGCCGGCCAGCCGCGATTTATCGAGCTTGGCGAGCGAGCCCAAGGCGATCCGGCGTGCGAGCGCCGGTCCGGGCAGCACGACGAGATCATAAGGCCCTTCGCGCCACTTTTCGGCGACCGCTTCGGGCGAATCATAGGCGTCATAAGCGACGGCGTAGCCGCTCACACGTTCGAACTCTTCGAGCGAACGCGGATCGAAATATTCGGCGGGGGCGAGCAGGCGCACGATCTTCGGCTTCGGGGGCGGAGGCGGAGCGAAGGGCGACGGGCTCTCGGCGAAGGCTCGATCCGCCAAGAGACAGCATAGGAAAGCCACGAGCAGTCTCGAGCGCAAACATGCAACGCGGAAGAAAGGCCTCGCGGCTCCCGACGATGGCGCGCTTTCTCCTTCGCCCCGAGAGGGAGGGAGAATGCCGAAACGGGCTCGAAATGTCGACATGGCTCCCCGGACGCGTTCAGTTACGAAGTGTTTACCACCGGGCGTCGCGACGGGGAAAGCGTGTTGCGTCGGACGGCCGAAGCTGAGATCAAACTCCATGCCGCTGCCCGACTCCCCGCCGATCGAATGCCGCGCCGTCCTCGTGCTGGGCGGCGCTCGATCGGGAAAAAGCCGTTATGCGCAGGCGCTCGCGGAAGAGTCTCGGCCGCGCCGGCTGTTTCTGGCGACCGCCGAGGCCGGCGACGACGAAATGGCGGCCCGGATCGCCCGCCATCGCGCCGACCGAGGCGGGGGGTGGTCCACGCGCGAGGAGCCGCTCGAACTCACCAGCGCGTTGCGCGCAGAGGCGCGAGCGGATCAGATCGTCCTGGTGGACTGCCTGACACTCTGGCTTTCCAATCTGATGCTCGCCGGGCGCGACCTGGCTCAGGAAATCGCTGATTTGGCGGGGGAAATCGGCCGCCTCGAGGGCCCGGTCGTGTTCGTCTCGAACGATGTCGGATCGGGCGTCGCGCCGGCGACGCCGCTCGGACGCGAGTTTCGGGATTGGCAAGGGCGCGCCAACCAGGAGATCGCATCCGCCTGCGGCGCGGTCGTGCTGATGGCGGCGGGGCTGCCGATCCCGCTCAAGCCGGCGCCGCGCCCAAAAATTAGGCTGCGGTGATCGCTTTAAAATCGCCTAAAAGCACTGGTCATTCGGGGCGCCGTAGAGGTAGTATTGCATGCCATGTTGCGATTGTTTGAACGTCGGACGCCTGGCGCGCAGGTCGCGCATATCGAAGTCGCGAACGGGAGAGAGACCTTTCGCGTCGCTCTGAAGCGCGTATCGACTTCGCGGCGGTTCACCTTGCGCGTTCGCGCCGCCACGCGCGACGTGTTGCTGACCATGCCCGCGCGCAGCTCGCTTCAGTCGGCGCGCGAGTTCGCCGAACGCCACGCCGCCTGGATCGGCGCGCGGTTGGCCCGATTGCCGAGGCCGGTCGAGTTCGCGCCGGGCGCCGTGACGCCGTTGCGCGGCCTCGATCACACAATCGTCCACCGTCCTGGCGAGCGCGGCGTCGTATGGATCGAAACCGGCGCGCGCGGTCCTCTGCTCTGTGTCAGCGGCGATACCCCTCATATTCAGCGGCGGGTCGCCGATTTTCTCAAACGCGAGGCGCGCGAGGATTTGCAGGCGGCGGTCGCCCGCTACGCAAAGCGTCTGGACGTGTCGCCCAAGCGCATCGTGCTGCGCGACACCGCGAGCCGATGGGGCTCGTGCTCGTCGACCGGCCGGCTCAATTTCTCTTGGCGGCTGATCCTGGCGCCGCCCTTCGTGCTCGACTATCTCGCCGCGCACGAGGTCACGCATATCGTGCACATGAATCATTCCCCGATGTTCTGGAAGCTGACGCGCCGCCTGTTTCCCGAGACCGATCGCGCCGAGGCATGGCTCAAGGCCAATGGCGCCGACCTGCACCGCTTCGGCGCGGTCGCAGCGTGAAGCTTCTCAGGCGAGCGCTTCGATCGCCTGCACCAGCAACGCCAGATCCTCCGGCCGGGAGAGCCGATGCCCGCCATCGCGAACGAGCGTCAAGGTCACGCTTTCGTCGGCCATGTGCTCGATCAGGCTCAGCGCGTGGCGAAAAGGCACGTCCTCGTCGCGCATGCCCTGCAAAATGCGCACCGGACAATGGCTCCGCACGATGCCTCCCAACAGCAGATGCCTGCGTCCGTCCTCGATCAACGCGCGCGTGTAGACATACGGTTCGTGGGAATAAGCGGACGGGCGGCGCCAGGCCCCGTCTTCCATTATCGCGCGCCGGGCGTCGTCGGGCGCATGCTCCCAGATCAGCGCCTCGGTAAAATCGACCGCCGGCGCGATCAAGACCATCCCCGTCAGCCGAGCGAGTTCTCCTGCTCGCTCCAGCTCGCGCGCCAGCAGCAGCGCGAGCCAGCCGCCCATCGACGAGCCCACGAGAACTTGCGGCCCCTGGGTCAGCGCCCGAAACGCGGCGAGGCTTTCCTCCAGCCAGCGCGAGATCGTGCCGTCTTCGAACCGGCCGCCGGAGGCGCCGTGGCCGGAATAGTCGAAGCGCAGGAAGGCACGGCCGCGATCGCGCGCGAAGTCGTCGATCGCTACCGCCTTGGTCGATTCCATGTCCGACTTGAATCCGCCCAGCCACACCAGGCCCGGCGACGGGCCCGCGGAGGGGCGACGGCGAAACGCGATGCCGCGAGTTTCCTGGGGTTCGCCGACTTCGAGGAATTGCGGTTTCTCCGGGTTCAAGGTCAAATCGCCTCCATGATTCGCTCGCGCCTTCAGGCTCCCTGCGCCCTCGGCTTGGCGCCGACTCCCTCTTTCGTCAATCGTTGCCGACGGGCGCCGCGACCGTGCCCGTCGAAATGAGCGCCGGCGCGCTCGCTCCGTTCGGCCGCGCGCACGCCAGTCTGTCCGGCCGGACGATTCTGCAGGTCATCCCGCGGCTCGACGCCGGCGGCGCCGAGCGGACGACCCTCGATGTCGCGAATGCGCTGGTGCGCGCGGGCGCTCGGGCGCTCGTCGCGTCTGAAGGCGGCCGCCTCGCCAGCGAGTTGCAGGCGATCGGCGGCGTGCTGGTGCCGTTCCCCGCCGCGACGAAAAATCCGCTCGCGATGCTGCTCAACGTGCGAAAGCTCGCGCGCCTGATCGTCGCCGAGCGGGTCGACCTCGTTCACGCGCGCTCGCGCGCGCCCGCCTGGGTGGCGCTCGGCGCCTGCCGCATTGCCGAGCGACCCTTCGTGACGACCTATCATGGCGCCTATAGCGGCGTTTCGATGCTGAAGCTGCGCTACAATTCGGTGATGGCGCGCGGCGACATCGTCATCGCCAATTCGCAATACACGGCGGACATGATCGCGCGCCTCTATCCCGAGGCCCGCGACCGGTTGCGGGTCATCCCTCGCGGCACGGACTTGCGGGCGTATTCGCCGGCCTCGGTCGACCGCACGCGCGTGGCGCGGCTGCGCGAAGCCTGGGGGCTCGCGCCGCATGAGCGCGTCGTCCTGGTCGCGGCGCGGCTGACCGCCTGGAAGGGCCAGAAAATTCTCGTCGAAGCCGCGCGCCGGTTGCAAGGGCAGGGGCTCGAGGACGTTCGCTACATCCTGGCCGGCGATGCGCAAGGCCGCGACGGCTACGTCAAGGAGTTGGACGCCCTGATCGAGAATAACGGCCTCGTGGGTGTGGTTTCCCGCGTCGGCCATTGCGACGACATGCCCGCCGCCTTGACGATCGCGAGCGTGCTCGCGGCGCCGTCGATCGCGCCGGAGGCGTTCGGGCGCGTGGCGGTCGAGGCGCAGGCGATGGGCGCGATGGTCGTCGTATCCGACCGCGGCGCCGTTCCCGAGACCGTGTTGGCGCCGCCGCAAACGCCGGCTGAGGCTCGCACCGGCTGGCGCATTCCCCCCAGCGATCCGGAGGCGCTCGCCGACGCATTGAAGATCGCGCTGTCCCTGGGCGCCACCGCGCGCGAAGCGATCGCGCGCCGCGCGCGCGCGCATGTCGAGAGCCATTTCTCGCTGGAACAAATGACGCGCGAAACCCTGGCCGCGTATCTGTCGAAGTTGCCGGGCTGAGCAGAGCTTCGCGCCCGGCCGACGGATTTCGGGTTTGCTCGGCGCGGGAACTCCTGTTCAAGAATGATCGATGCCTGGGCCCTATGGCGCAGGCGCCATATCGTATGGCTGCGAACCGAGGCTCCTGGTTTCGGGCAAATTCAGTGTTTTCCTCAGGACTTGCTCGAGCCTACCGCGAACGAGTCTCGTCCCCGATCCCGAAAGATGGGTGGAGTCGTGATACGCCAAACGACCCTCAGGTGCGATGACTCTGATGGAATTGTCGCGGTCGAGAAATATGTCGGACACGTCAACGACTCGTATGCGACTGCCGGCGAACTTTTCGATGATTGCGTTGGCGCGCTTACGGTTTTGCGCTTCGATGGGGTCTTCAAAAAAAGGCCCGCGCGCCCCTGCGAGGATTTCATGCCTCGTCGCATTCGCAGGCGCGAAAGGCGGTTGGGTCAGTACGATGATGTCAGCTGCTCGATCCACCAGAGACGCTATTGTAGAGCCGAAGTGGTTTTCGCCGTCGTCGGCAAGCTTTGTAGACCACCGCTGAGCGAGGATCACGACATCCGGCTTGCGGTCGCCCAAAAACTGGGAGACGCGCGGCCACAGCGTTCCGGGCTCTCCTGGCAGTTCGTTTGTTTTGGCGGCGCTGAGAATATTGAGACGAAAGCGAAGTGCATGGGC
>DASXYQ010000300.1:0-6056 GCA_036502445.1 Roseiarcus sp.
AGGGAGGCTGTCGGCGACGAGGCGAAATGGATTCACGCCTGCCAGCGAGTCTTGTCCGATGGTGCGCGCCCAAAAAACCATTCCCCTTACGGGCCAGCTGAGGCGTCGCCAGCGGTTCGGCGAAAGCTCGGGCGCGACGGCCGCCATCGTTTGCTTCACATCCTTCGCCAGACAGCCGATATGGATATGCAGTTGATCCTGCGTGCGCGCGAGCTCCGAGTTAACTGCGAGCGCAACGTCCTCGCGCGCAATCGGCGCCCGCCCATCGCCGGCCAGGACCGAGCGCGCATTCCATGCCATGTCGAAATAGTTCGGCGCGCCGTCGGCAGCGAGTCCGAGTTCCTCGACGCCCGAGATTTTCCGTGTCGGACTCAAAATGATGTCCGGGTCACCCAGTGGTGGGCGAAGGATGACATAACCGCGTTGCACTCCGTCCGTCACGTTCGCTTCGAGACAAGGAAACGCTGCGCCGGTGATCTGATAGTTGATCCGACACATCTGAACGACGCCCCAGAGCGCCTCGCGATTCCGCACAGCTGCGGCGGCGGAAAAGGTCGCCAGCAAGGCGACCACGAGCAGCGCGACTCCCAGTCCGGAGACCGCCTTTCCGGCTCGCCTCCGAGAGTCGTCATATGGTTCGATGCTCGGCGTCATTGTCTCCGCCGCTTTCGATCTTCGACGCCAGTCCTCGCCGCGCCTCCGTTTCCGATAATCTGGTTGCGTTGCGATTGCATAAATCCGTACTCGCGCGAATGACCCGTCTGGTTCGGTCTCCGCTAGGATGGAGCCCGGCTT
The DNA here is from genome assembly GCA_036502445.1 of Roseiarcus sp. Taxonomy (GTDB): domain Bacteria; phylum Pseudomonadota; class Alphaproteobacteria; order Rhizobiales; family Beijerinckiaceae; genus Roseiarcus. Next base: position 796 of record DASXYQ010000300.1, read on the forward strand.
TGCGGTTTTCTCGACAATGCGTCGACACAGTCGTAACCTCCCGTCGGGCGCTGCGCTATCGGATTCGATGCCCACATGCGGGAGGATGAGTGTCTTTGGGTCGCAAGGAATGTCGGCGGTGTTCATCAGCCATCGCGGCGTGCCGTTCCTGAAGAGCCTGGCGCGGGCGAGTGGCTGATCTGAGCGGACTCCCCTCCCCGCTCTTGCAGGCCGACGGTGCGGAAATAAAGGCTTTGCGCGCCCCCGTCCCGACACTCGGCTCCCCGGCGGCTCTCCGTCGATTTGATTCCGGGTGTCCCGAGCGCCCAATGCCAGCCAAAGGCGAAGATAAACGCTACGCTTTCGGTTTCGTCGTGCGCCGTCTGCGAATTTGTCTCGGAGCTTGAGACGCGCCCGGAAGGCCGACGGCCGCCGGACAATTGCCAAAGGCCCAGCGTGGAAGGGGAGGCTGAGCATTACGGCTACGCGCCCACTCAACGCCTGCGGATGCGCCGGGATTCGTCTCCGTTGCGGCGTAGCCCCGCGCAGCCGGTGCAGAGAAGCAAAAGGTTCGTGCGCAAGCCTTTGAGGCGTCGGGGCGAGCGGATTGGTTTTGCGCAAAATTCCCTGCTCCGGCCGAAAAGCCGAAAATATTCCCTGCGCGCCCGAAATAATTCCCTGCGCCGTCCGTAGGGAATTCACTCACAACCAACTGAAATTACAAATATTTTGGAGACGGATTTCACGGAAAAGAGGCCGATTCCGCGAAATTCCCTGCATTTTTCCCTGCCAGCAGGGAATTCTGGCCGTCAGGGGGCTGTGAATTAATCCGTGGCAAGCCGCGCGGGACTCGATGTTCGGGGAACGGGGTCATGCTCCAAACACACGGATCATGCTCCGGGCCGCCATGCCGTTCCCGGCTTGATCCCGGGGGACCGGGACTAGCCCAGGAACAAGCCCGGTAATGACGGTGTAGCCTCCCGTTATCCCTCTACCCCTGCCCCTCCCTCACGCGTTCGGCAAATGCCGGGCCAGCGCCTCCAGCACCGCCATTCGTACGGCGACGCCCATTTCCACCTGCTCGCGGATCAGCGACTGCGCGCCATCGGCGATCAGCGAATCGATCTCGACGCCGCGGTTCATCGGGCCGGGATGCATCACCAGTGCGCCCGGCTTGGCCCAGGCGAGCTTCTCCGCATCGAGGCCGAAATAGCGGAAATATTCCTTGGTCGAGGGAATGAACGCGCTTCTCATCCGTTCGAGCTGCAAGCGGAGCATCATCACGATGTCCGCGTCCTTCAACCCGGACTTCATTTCGCGGAAAACTTCGACGCCCATCTGTTCGATGCCTGCCGGCAGCAGCGTCGAGGGGCCGACGACGCGCACCCGCGCGCCCAGCGTTCCCAGCGCCAGAATGTTGGAGCGCGCGACCCTGGAATGCAGGATGTCTCCGCAGATCGCGACCGTCAGCCCCTCGACGCGTCCGAGGTTGCGGCGAATCGTCAGGGCGTCGAGCAGCGCTTGTGTCGGGTGTTCGTGCGCGCCGTCGCCGGCGTTGATGACGGAGCAATCGACCTTCCGCGCCAAAAGATGGACTGCACCGGCCGCATGGTGGCGCACCACGATGATGTCGGGCCGCATCGCGTTCAGCGTCATCGCGGTGTCGATCAGTGTCTCGCCTTTCTTCACGCTGGAATTGCCGACCGCCATGTTCATGACGTCCGCGCCCAAGCGCTTTCCGGCAAGTTCGAATGACGACTGCGTTCGCGTGGAGGCCTCGAAGAACAGATTGATCTGCGTTCTGCCGCGTAAACTGGCCCGCTTTTTTTCGACCTGCCGCGAAATGCTCACCGCCTCGTCGGCGAGGTCGAGCAGGCCCTCGATCTCCGGACGCGAGAGGCCTTCGATGCCCAAGAGGTGGCGGCGGGTGAAGGCGGCGGCGGGCTCGGTCATCAAAGCCACAGCCTATAGGGGGTGAGAGGGCGAGCGGCAAGGGCGGACCCGCCTCACCAAGACAGGAGCTATCGCCATGACCGACAAGGCCATCGTCCCATTGCGCCAGCGTCATTGCGAACTCTTTCCCATCCCCATTCCGTCCATCCCCTCCCTTGAGATTTCGCGGCGGTTGGCCCATATGCCGGCGTCGCCAGGGGACTGCTTCGCATGAAGGTCGTGATCGTCGAATCGCCTGCCAAGGCGAAAACCATCAATAAATATCTGGGCAAAGGCTACGACGTCTACGCCTCGTTCGGCCATGTCCGCGACCTGACGGCCAAGGACGGCTCGGTCGATCCGGACAATGATTTCGCCATGCGCTGGGAGATCGACGCCAAGGCCGCCAAGCGGCTGAGCGACATCGGAGGCGCGGTGAAGGGCGCCGACAGCGTCATCCTCGCCACCGACCCCGACCGCGAGGGCGAGGCGATCTCCTGGCACGTCTACGAAATCCTCAAGGGCAAGAAGCTGCTCAAGGACAAGCGCGTCGATCGCGTAGTGTTCAACGCCGTCACCAAGGAGGCGGTCCAGGATGCGATGCGCCATCCCCGCGAGATCGACGAGGCGCTGGTCGACGCCTATCGCGCCCGCCGCGCGCTCGATTATCTCGTCGGCTTCAACCTTTCGCCGGTGCTCTGGCGGAAACTGCCGGGCGCGCGCTCCGCTGGCCGCGTCCAGTCCGTCGCGCTGCGCATCGTCTGCGACCGCGAGCTCGAGATCGAAAAATTCGTTTCGCGCGAATATTGGTCGATCCTCGCCCATCTGAGAACGCCGGCGAACGCGCCGTTCACGGCGCGCCTGGTCGGCGCCGACGGCAGGAAGATCACGCGTCTCGACATCGGCTCGGGCGCGGAGGCGGAAGATTTCAAGACTGCGCTGGAGCGGGCGGCTTTCGAGGTCGTCACGGTCGAGGCCAAGCCGGTCAAGCGCCACCCCTACCCGCCGTTCACGACCTCGACCTTGCAGCAGGAAGCCTCGCGCAAGCTCGGCCTCGCGCCCGCCCGCACCATGCAGATCGCCCAGCGTCTGTATGAAGGCATCGACATCGGCGACGGCCCGGTCGGCCTCATCACCTATATGCGCACCGACGGCGTCGATCTCGCGCCCGAGGCCGTCGATGGCGCCCGCCGCGTGATCGCCAAGGAGTTCGGCGACGCCTATGTACCCGGCGCGCCGCGCAAATATCTCGTCAAGGCCAAGAACGCGCAGGAAGCCCACGAGGCGATCCGCCCGACCGACCTCGCGCGCCGGCCAAAGGACGTCGCCAAGCACCTCGAGCCCGAGCAGGCCAAGCTCTACGAGCTGATCTGGAACCGCACGATCGCCTGCCAGATGGAGAGCGCCGAACTCGAGCGCACGACGGTCGACATCCTCGCCGAGGCGGGGCCGCGAAAACTCGAGTTCCGTGCGACCGGCCAGGTCGTTCGCTTCCCCGGATTCCTCGCGCTCTACCAGGAGGGTCGCGACGACGAGGAGGACGAGGATGCGGCGCGCCTGCCACCCATGAAGGCGGGCGAACCCCTGACCAAGGAGCGTATCGAGGCGAGCCAGCATTTCACCGAGCCGCCGCCGCGCTACACCGAGGCGACGCTCGTCAAGCGCATGGAGGAGCTCGGCATCGGCCGCCCCTCGACCTACGCCTCGACGCTCGCGGTGCTGCGCGAGCGCGATTACGTGCGCATCGAGAAGAAGCGGCTGATCCCGGAGGACAAGGGGCGTCTGGTCACCGCGTTTCTCGAAGCGTTCTTCACCAAATATGTCGGCTACGACTTCACCGCCGACCTCGAGGAGAAGCTCGACAGGGTCTCCAACAGCGAAATCGATTGGAGAGACCTGCTGCGCGATTTCTGGATCGATTTTTCCGGCGCGCTCGGCGGCACCAAGGACCTGCGCACCGGCCAGGTGCTCGACAGCCTCAACGAGCTGCTGGGGCCTCACATCTTCCCGGCGCGCGCGGACGGCGCCGACCCCCGCCTCTGCCCCTCGTGCAACAAGGGGCAGTTGTCGCTGAAGCTCGGCAAGTTCGGCGCCTTCATCGGCTGCTCGAATTATCCGGAATGCCGCTTCACGCGAGTGCTGGCGCCCAACGGGCAGGACGGCGCGGGGGCGGATGGCGAACGGCCCGGCGTGCGCACGCTCGGGATCGACCCCGCCACCGGGGACGAGATCACGCTGCGGAGCGGCCGGTTCGGCGATTATGTGCAGCAGGGCGAGGGCGAGAAGCCGAAACGCTCCTCGCTGCCCAAAGGGCTCTCGCCCGACGATCTGACGCTGGAAAAAGCGATCGCGCTCTTATCCCTGCCGCGCGAAGTCGCCAAGCACCCGACTTCAGGCGAGCCGATCCTGGCCGGCATCGGGCGCTACGGCACTTATGTCCAGCACGGCAAGACTTACGCCAATCTCGGCAAGGACGACGACGTGCTCGAAATCGGCGGCAATCGCGCGATCGACCTCATCGTCGCCAAGGAGAGCGGCGCCAGCAACCGCTTCGGCCCAGGTTCGGGCCGGGCGCTCGGCGAGCACTCGACCTTGGGCGGCGCGGTTTCGGTCAAGCAGGGCCGCTTCGGCGCCTATGTCAACCATGGCAAGGTCAACGCGACGCTGCCGAAGGGAACCAACGCCGACGCGTTGACACTCGACGAGGCCGTCGCTCTGCTGGCCGCCAAAGCCGCCGGCGGCGGCGCCGGGGGCCGGATGCTCGGCGAGCATCCCGACGGCGGCCCGATCACGGTGCGCGACGGACGCTTCGGCGCCTATGTCAATTGGGGCAAGGTCAACGCGACGATCCCGAAATCGATCGCGCTCGACGCGATCACCCTCCAGGACGCGATCGAGCTGATCGCGGAGCGCGAGGGCAAGCCGGCCAAGCCCGCCCGAAAGCCTGCCGCGGCGAAGGCGCCGAGGGCGGCAAAGCCGAAGGCGACGGCGAATAAGGCCGCGCCCGCGAAAGCCAAGATCGGCGAGGGGAAGCCACAGCCGCCGGCCAAGCGGAAGGCTCGAGGCGGGGGCTAGTATCCCCCGACGCAGCGCCGGCGGCGCCGAGCCTGCGATAGGCCGCGCCACGCTCGTAGAACAGCTGGAGCCCGAGCTCCGCGCCACCCCCGCGACAAACGCTCGACAGCCGCTAGCCGTAGAACCGCCGGAGGGAGCAAGGCCGGCAGAATAAAGGCGGACCCTCAAGCTTTGTTGCAAGCTTTTCCAAATCTAGGCTGCTTTTCTCCAAGCATTTCCAAAGAATTCTTTGGCCGTTTTGTGGGATTTCAACGGGTTACAAGCCGAAAAAACCC
>DASXYQ010000301.1:0-2591 GCA_036502445.1 Roseiarcus sp.
TGAAGGCGTTCATGTTCATCTTCTCCGAGGGTAATGTCGAACCGTGGCGGCGCGACCAACGAGAAGACCATCGCACATGCACGAACGCCTGAAAATCGGGCAAACCTCCCTTCGCTTGGGAGGGGTCCAAGCCCAATGGAAACCTACGCGGTCACGTGAAGTCAACCTTGATCAGTTGTTTTGACGTCATGATCGTTTCCGCGTTTATTTGGTTGGCATTTGGTTGCTCGTGCAACCTGACCTCGCTCGCGTGCGGATCGCTGACGAACCGTGACGTCGCTCTACGCTGTGCGCGGCTCTGCGCCTAGAGCTCCGCCCGTAGGACACGCAATACATATGATGCAACGCCCAAAAACCAATCACGCGAGTTGGCAAAGGCGACTTGCTCCGACCATCGCCATTTCGCCGGAGCGCTCCCCGTCGTTGCGAGCGTAGCGAAGCAATCCAGCATCCACGAGAGGATCCGCCGACGAATTCGAAAAGCCGCTCGTGTAGTAATTGTTTCAAGGGCTCAGCGGTCCGCGGAGGAGGCGCTGCCAAATCGGCGGGCTGCCCGGCAGCGGAACCGTGGATTGCTTCGCTTCGCTCGCAATGATGGTTGGAGCCCGCGCCAGCATCTCTCGTTCGGCTTCGGCATTAGGTCGTGTCAGCGCGATATCACCGCTGAAGCCGTCGGATCTCAAAATCGCTTTTCGAGGGTTCGCGCGAGATCGGCGATCCGCTCATCAGGCAAGCGGCCGATCACCAGATAACCACGTCCGGCGTGGGACCACGAGGAGAGCCACAGCTCGCCGCGCCTTTCCGAGCGCGCCGGCGCGTCGGCCTCTCCGTTGGCGATGACGCAGAACAGCACAGGCACGCCTCGGGGGTCGACGAATGCGATCTGTCCCAACGGCGAGCCGTCATAGGAAAGGATCATGGCAATCTTGAATTGCAGGTCCGGGAGCCCAACGCTTTCGGGCGTCAGGTCTGCGCCTACCCGGGCGCCCACGGCGCTCAGTTGCTCGGCTTCGAGCGACGCGCCGGGGCTCGGGAAAGCGAAAGTTTCCTTGGTGTATAGCTCCGCGTAATGGACCACCGCCTCACGCCAATCTTCCCGCCCGCCCAGCGCGACCCACGCCGCGGTCGTCGCCAGGAGGCCGACGACGATCCCCGCCGCAAGCTCGCGGAAAGCGATTCCGGCGAACCGCCTGGAGGCCGCGCGAGGGGCGCCTTCCGGCGGAAGCGCCGCGCGCAAGCGAGCAACCGGCGCCATTGCGAGCAGCGCGTCGAACGATGCGGCGATTTGCGCTCCAGCCTCTCGCAACGCCTCGTAGCGCTTGCGCAACGCCTCGTCCTTCGCCAGGCGCGCGAGCAGGCGGCTCTTGGCGTCTTCGTCGAGTTCGTTGTCGAGCAGCGCGACAAGTTCCGCATCTTCTTCAGCCACCAATGCTCCTATTTCAAGTCAACCAACGCCGCCCTCGCCGCGGCGAGGCGACTCATCACGGTGCCGATCGGAACGCCCAGCGCGCTCGCGGCTTCAGCGTAGCTGTATCCTTCGCAATAGACCAGCAACGCGGCCTCACGCTGCGCCTCCGGCAACTGGGCTATGGCTCTAAACACTTCACCGGCAAAGATATTCGCTTCGATTTCCCGCGCGCCGTCGATCGCCAGCGCGTCCTCGGCGTTGACGAATCCACCGCCTTCGCGAATCCGACGCGCACGAATATCGTTGAGCCAGATCGACCGAAGAATGGCGAACAACCAGCGGTCGAGCCGGGTGCCCGGAACGAATTGGTCGGCGCGCTCGATCGCGCGGAGACACGTCGCCTGGACCAGATCTTCGGCTGCGTCGCTCGCCCGCGAAAGCACGCGCGCATACCGCCAAAGGCGCGCCAGGCAGGGTTCCAGACCCGCCCGCACTTCGCGTCGGCTTGCTTCGCTCATGCGCGCGCTAGATCCAATGCGTTCTTTTAGCGGTTTCTCGATCACGGAAAGCTGCCTAGCGGACCGAAAAACGATGGCAGATCAACGGAACCGATTTGATGAGTGGACGAAATTCTACCTCGAGCGAACGGTGTGCGCGAGGGCGCCGCGTTACCACGAGCGGACGACAACCCGAATTGGGGAGCGAAGGCGCCCGGCTAAAAACCAGGCGCTGAGCACAAAGAGGCGAAGGGGACGGTCCGTCCCCTTCGCCTCAAGCCGAATCTCGCGCGCGTTCGCCGCGCGCCTGGGCTGAACTGACGAAACGCGTCGGCTCAGTAGTAGCACAACCACGGGTTCACTGACCACCAATACGGATCGCAGTAATTCCCATACCCACCCCATCCCCCGAATCCACCGAACGCAAAGCGCCGGTCGCGGAAGCCGAATCCGTGATGGAAGCCGCGACCCGCGAAGCCGCGGCCGCCAAAGCCGCCGCCATGAAAGCCGCCAAAGCCGCCACCGTGAAAGCCGCCGCCGCCGTGAAAGCCGCCGAAGCCGCCGCCGTGGAAGCCGCCGCCGCCGCCATGAAAGCCGCCGCCGCCGCCGGCGCGCATCCCCGCCGAGGCGGGGCCGGTCGAGCCGACGACCGCGACCGCCAAGGCCGTCGCGGACAAGACGCGGAG
>DASXYQ010000302.1:0-4480 GCA_036502445.1 Roseiarcus sp.
CTCAGCAATTCGCGGATGACCGAGGAGATGCTCCGTACCGTCGCCGCGCCAGTCGCCTTCCTGCGGGCTGCCTGGTTCATGGAGAACGCCTCCTGGGATGTCGAGGCGGCGCGCACCGGGATCGTTGCCAGTTTCCTGCAGCCCCTCGATCACGCCATTCCCATGGTGGCGACGACGGACATCGGCCGCACGGCAGCCGGACTGTTACTCGAGACCTGGACGGGTACGCGGGTCGTAGAGCTCGAAGGGCCGCGCCGCTATTCGGCGGCCGACATCGGCAACGCCTTTGCCGCCGCGCTCGGCCGGGACGTTCGCATGGAGCCCGTGCCGCGCGACGCCTGGGAAGCGCTATTCCGTTCGCAGGGCATGAAGCACCCGACGCCGCGCATCCGCATGGTTGACGGCTTCAACGATGGCTGGATCGACTTCGAACGCACGGGCGAGCACCGGATCGGCGAAGTGACGCTCGAGACCGTGATCGCCGGGCTCCTCAACCAGAAAGAAAAGCCATGATCGTTGTCCAGAAATATCGCCAGGCGTTGTGGGCCGCCTGCGCCGTGATTGCACTTTCCGCATCGACGGCCTGGAGCCAGACCACCAGCGCTTCCGAGGGGGGCGCCACGAACAGGAGCATCATCATGACCATGAAACAGGACTTGGCCAACCGTTCGCCGGACATCAATTGGCCGGAAGGCTTCGACCCGTCGCAAGCGGATCTATTTTCTCACAACGAGCTCAGGATTGCTGCTTCATGCGAGCGCGTCTGGAGCCACATCGTAGACGCCCCGAAATGGCCGGAGTGGTATCCAAACAGCAGGGACGTTCGCCTCACATCGGGTGGGAATATCCTCTCGGCCGGCGCCGTGTTTCGTTGGACCACCTTTGGCCTGCCGCTCGAGAGCCGCGTCAACGAGTTCGTTCCTCATAGCCGCATCGGCTGGTACGGCTATGCTCCGGGCGCGCCGCCGAGCTTCTACCACACGTGGCGCCTGAAGTCCGATGGCGAGGGTTGTCTCGCCGTGACGGACGAAGTCGGCAACGGCAAGGATGCCGCGCATCTGCGCGAAACCGACGAGAGCCTGATGCATCGTGGTCATGATCTATGGTTGGCCACGCTCAAATGGGTTTCCGAGGGAAAGTAGTCTCGGACCCGACGCTCCGTCTCCGCGGACGTCGGCCCGCCTTGGCTGAAAGCGATTCACCGTCGAAGACGCGCCGGGATAAACCCATGCGTCAGTGCATCGAGATGGGCGAGGTTCGCTTCCAAGATCACGCCGAGGGCCCTTCGACAGACATCAGATCCGCGCATCTTGCGGTCGTGGCGAGTGGTAGAGGCGGTCGGCGCTGAAGTTGTCGCGATCGTCGCGGCCCCTCCCTTCTCGAACGTGTTCATGATCTTCTCCTGAGGTTCGGACGGGTCGAGCTCGCGATCTCATGACCCACGCTCGGGAGATTAGGGCCGGCCCTGGCGAGGCGCTGTTACCTCAGGAACAGGGACCGCGCTGCGATAACGGCGGATAACGGTGACGCGACCGTTTACTTCTTGCGCCGACCTTCGGATGCCTACAAATCCGCCACCGGCAGCAACTTCAGCCAAGGCGAGCGGCGAACAACGTGGCGCTCTGACTGAAATTGCTGAACAGGCCGACGACCTCGCCCCCGATCGCGACGATGATGAAGCGTGCCGGCGTGGCCTAGGATGGCGCGAAGGTGCGTTTTTCCGCTCAATCCGCCGTCGGCAGGCGCCGGATCACAAATTCGATGTGGTCGTCTTCGAGCTCGCGCCAGAACTCGATCTCGGTCATATAGGCGGCCTTGGGATAGCGCTCGAACCACTCGCGGGCTTTCTGGCGCGCCTCGAGACGCGGCAGGCAAAAGGTCTCGCGTCGCCAGGGCTGAGCCGGGGGCTCCTGGCTTGTACGTAACGCGCGTCGCCGCGCCACACGCTCGACGAGGTCGAGAGGCCGTTTGCGCTCGATCGCCATGGCCGCCTCCAAGCTCCCATAATAACGCATAGAAAGGCCAAATGGGAGTCCTTCTCGGAAGCGCGCTTCGATTCCTCGCTCGCCGAGAGCGCCGTGGTAGAACCGCCGCGAACGTCGTCATTGCGTGGTCGCTACGCTCCTCGCAATGACGGGCGCCGAGCTCGAGGAATTCCCATGGCGACCGCCCTGCCCCGATCGCGAACCCTGACGACCCCCGCGGACTTGATCGCGGCTGGCCTCTCCGCGCCTTCCCGCGCGCGAGAGTTGGAGGCCGTGGCCGAGCGCTACGCGCTCGCCGTGCCGCCGGCTCTGGCGGCGCTGATCGACCCGAACGATCCGGCGGACCCGATCGCGCGGCAATTCCTGCCCGATTCCCGCGAACTCGATCGCGGGCCGGCCGAACTCGACGATCCCATCGGCGACGCGCTGAAGACCCCCCTGCCCGGCCTGGTGCACCGCTATCGCGATCGCGTGCTGTTGAAGCTCGTCTCGGTCTGCGCGGTCTATTGCCGTTTCTGCTTTCGGCGCGAAACGGTCGGTCCCGGAACGGCCGGGCTCGACGAGGCCGGGCTCGCCCGCGCGCTCGAATATATCGCCGCCCGTCCCGCGATCTGGGAGGTCGTGCTGACCGGAGGCGATCCGCTGGCGCTTTCGCCGCGCCGGCTCGCGAAGGTCACCCTGGCGCTCGCGGCGATCCCCCACGTCAAAGTGCTGCGCTGGCATACGCGAATGCCCGTCGCCGCGCCCGAGCGCGTCGGCCCGGCGCTCGCGCGCGCGCTGACCGAGGGCCACGAAAAGACCGTCTACGTCGCGCTGCACGCGAATCATCCCCGCGAGTTGACGGCGGAAGCGCGCGCGGCGTGCCGGCGGTTGATCGAGCACGGGGTCGCGATGGTCAGCCAGAGCGTGCTGCTGCGCGGCGTCAACGACGACGTCGCCACGCTGGAGGCGCTGATGCGCGCCTTCGTCGAGATGCGGGTGAAACCCTACTATCTGCACCATGCCGATCTCGCCCCCGGCACCGCGCACCTGCGCACCTCGATCGCCGTCGGGCAGGCGCTGATGCGCGAATTGCGCCGGCGGCTCTCCGGCCTTGCGCTGCCGGCCTACATGCTGGACATACCCGCGCGCGGCAAAATCCCGATCGGGCCGGCCTACATCGACACGGGCGTGGACGGCGCTTATCAGCTCGAGGATCCTGCGGGCGAAACGGCGGCTCATTTCGACCGCGCTGGCGGGGAGCCGCCGTGAAAATCGGGTCGTCATTGCGAGAAGCGAAGCGACGAAGCAATCCAAGGGCTGCGTCCCGGCCTGGCGCGGGTCGATTGCGCGGCGGCGGCCGTTGCGTCAGAGATGCGGGAAAGCCGGCAGCGGCGTCGAGGAGGAAACCATGGGCGTCATCAAACCCGTGTTGCATCACGCCACGATGAGGACGAGCCATCTCGACGAAATGGTCGCCTGGTATGGCCGAGTTCTCGGAGCCCGCGTGACGTTTCGAAACGAGCATGCCGCCTGGACGACAAATGACGAGGCGAACCATCGCGTCGCCTTCCTCGCCGTGCCCGGCTTGAGCGACGACCCGCAAAAGGTCCGCCACAATGGCCTGCATCATCTCGCGTTCGAATATCGAAGCTTCGATGATCTGATGTCGTCCTACAAGCGGCTCGCGGACGAGGGCGTATCGCCGTCGTTTTGCCTCGACCACGGCATGACCGTTTCCCTATATTACCGCGATCCCGAAGCTAATTATGTCGAGCTGCAGTGCGACTGTTTCGGCGACTGGAAGCGTTCGTGCGAATGGATGGAAAACTCCGCGGATTTCGCTGCGAATCCGATCGGCACGTTCTTCGATCCGGCGAAGGTCTTCGAAGCGCATCGATCCGGAACCGATTTCGATGCGCTGCACAAAGCCATGCGAATTGGCGAATATCTCCCGGAACGCATCCCCAATATCGGGCTGCCGGAATAGCCGACTCCCCTCGGGGAAGTACCCGCCCTCTGCTTCCCCCCCTACTTCACGAGCGCCTTGGCGAGCGCCTCTCGCTGGGCGGGGCCCGGGGCGCCGTAAAAGGCGGGCGGGGTGTCCTTGTCGCCGAGCGCGCCATAGGCGTGCTCGCCGCCGGCGTCGAACAGCACCTCGAACTTGTGGCCCGCGCAGTCCGTCGGCTTGCAGACGAAAGAAAGCTGGTAGGGCTTCGCGTCGATCGTGATCGCCACCATCTGGCCGGACTCGCCGTCGAAACTCCTGTCGAAGTGCATCAGCCAGTCAGGCGTCGGCTGCACCAACTTCATCAACCTTTCCCAGGACGCCCGGTAAGGTCGCAGCCGCAATACGTCGAACAGGAAGGGTTGCTCGGCCGCGCCCGCGGCGCCGGCGAAAACGAGCAGAGCGATGGAGGCGGCGAAGCGCATCGGAAATCCTGGCTTTGCGGGAAAAGGCGATGCGTCAGAACGCGCGAAAGGCTATCAGGGTGCGGGTATCGACGATTCCCGGG
>DASXYQ010000303.1:0-3093 GCA_036502445.1 Roseiarcus sp.
TGGACGATTCGGACTTTATCGTTAGCGAAAGCTTAACGCGGCGGTTGAAATTACACCACGGCGTCGGAGCCTCTATCTTGGCGCAAGGTTAAAATTCCTGATCGCCATATTATGTTGCAGTGCAGCAAAAATCCGTCTATAGGGGTTTCAAACAGCGGCTTTCGATTCGCGGCCGCCTTCGGAGGGAAGAGAATGTCCAATTCTCCGTTCGAGATTCCAAATGAGATGCGCGATTTTGCCGAGCGCAGCGTCGAGCAAGCGCGCAAAGCCTTCGAGGGCTTTTTGTCGGTCGCCCAACGCGCAAGCGGCGTTGCGAGCGACGCGGCCAACACGCCGGGCGGCGCGAAAGCGGTTGGCGCTCACGTACTGTCCTATACCGAGCGCAATGTGAACGCGGCGTTCGATCTCGCGCAAAAGCTTGTGAGGGCAAAGGACCCGCAAGAGGCTCTGGCGCTTCAGAGCGAGTACATGAGAGCCCAGCTCGCGGTCTTGCAGGAGCAAGCCAAGGAGCTGGGCGTCGTTGTCCAAAAGAGCCTGACGCCTGGCGCGAGCTGAGGCCAGCGCCATGGGCCGCCGGTTGAACCGCATAGTCCGACACGCATTCCGATATCGAGGTTGATTTCCATGGCTAGCGCATCCAAGAAAAACGCCGCCCGGCCGGCTCCAACTCCGGTCAAGTCCCAACTTGCCAAGACGCCTCCCGCCTCGCGCGCCCCGTCCGTCTCGCCGCGGGGCTCAGCCAAGCATGCGGAAACCAGTCCGCCAGCCGCCGCCACGGACGATTTCGTCACAGCCGCGCCGTTGGCTGCAGTTCAACACAGCGCACGCGTCACGTTCGAAAAGGGCGTGACGGAATCGCTCGCTGTTTTCGCGCAGACGAAGACCTCCGCGGAGGAAACGGTGAGCGCGTTCGAGGTTGGCTTCACGGCCGCCAAGGACGGCGCGCTCGCCTTTAACGCCAAGGCCTTTGAGGCGTTGCGCGCCAATGCGGATGCGAACTTTGATTTCTTGAAGGCGGTATTCGCGGCCAAGACGCTCTCCGATGTGGTTACGCTCCAGAGCGAGTTTGGCCGCAAACGGGTCGAAACCACGGTTAGGCAGGCGAACGACCTGAGCGCGCTGGCGCGGAAGGCGATGGCCGATTCGGTCGAACCGATCACCAAGCAAGTCGCGAAATCGTTCAAGATCGCGGTCTGATCCCGCATTTCATCGTTTGGCGGCGCGGCCCCTCCCCCGCGCCGTCCATGAACGCCGTCCGCCGTTGCGGGCGGCGTTCTTTTGTTCCCGCTGTTGCGCAAACCAATGACCGCCTGAACGCGAACCTTGCGCCTGTTCGGCTTTGTCACTAATTTCCCGCCCGAACCCGGGTCGGGCCGCCATAGCTCAGTTGGTTAGAGCGCTAGATTGTGGATCTAGAGGTCCCCTGTTCAAGCCAGGGTGGCGGTACCATCAGAACAGTCAATGACTTAAGAAAGCTCACGGGTGTCGAGCCCGACTGTCGACGACCCAATTTTACGGCCTCCGCTCGACATCAGGCTCCGACGATTTGCGGGCAATTCGCTTCGGCGCTGTTAACAAATTGCCCGCAAGGGTCCATCACCGAGTGAGCCGGAGGGAGGCTACGTTCTCCGGCGTTAGGCGCGAGCCTGCGGCGCCGAACCGCTCGGTGACATAATTGGCGGCGGCGGCGATCTCGGCGTCCGAATAAGCGTCGCCGAAGGCCGGCATCGCCATTCCCGCTTCGCCCGGCTTGCGTCCGCCGCCGAACAGGATGACCTGGGCCACATTGACGCCGGACGGATCGTTGACCGAGCGCGCGCCCGCGATCGTCGCCAGGCCCGAGATTGGACTTTTGCCCATCCAGCCATGGCAACTCGCACAAGCCTCCGCGTAGATCTGCTCGCCTTGGGGATGACCGCTCGCTCCAGGGGCATGCATGGCGATCGCGTCGGGCGATCTCGGCGCGGGCAGATTCGGATTCCCGATCGGCGGAACGGTGCGTAGATACGTAACCATGGCGGCGATGTCTTCGCTGGTCAGATGCACGAGACTGAGGTCGACCGCTTCGCCCATAGGCCCAGCCGCCGTGCCGCGCCCCTCGGCATGGCCCGTCGCGAGGTAATGCGCGAGCGCGGCCTCACTCCAGTCGCCAACGCCGCTCGCGCGATCGCCGGTGATGTTGAAGGCGCGCCACCCGCCGGTGACGGCGCCGGCGAATTTGCTGCGGTTGTCCAGCGCCTGGAACAGATTGCGGGGCGTATGGCATTCGCCGCAATGGGCAAGGGCCTCGACTAGATAGGCGCCACGGTTCCATTCGGCGCTCTGATCGGCGTGCGGCTCGAAACGCCGGTTCGCGTTGAACATCGCCGCCCACACGCTCATCGACCAGCGCTGATCGAACGGAAAAGCGAAGGTGTTCGGAATCGCGGGCGCGTTGATCGGCTTGAGGCTGAAGAGGTAGGCCTTGATGGCGAGCGTGTCGGCGTCCGTGAGATAAGTGTAACTGGCGAAGGGCATTGCGGGGTAAAGCGGCGCGCCGTCACGCCGGACGCCGCGATGGACCGCCGCGAGAAACTCCGCGTCGGTGTACTGGCCGAGCCCCGTGTCCTTGTCCGGCGTGATGTTGGTCGAATACATCGTGCCGAAGGGCAGGACGAAGGCGCGGCCCCCGGCGAATGGCTGTCCCCCAATCGCTGTATGGCAGGCCTCGCAATCGGCGGCGCGGATGAGATAACGCCCCCGCTCGAGAAGGCTCGCCTGCTTGAGGCTCGCCGGAACGCCGGTCGGATCGGCAAGTTTGTACTCGCCCAGCGCGACCCGGTCCCGGCCTGCGAAATCGGTGGGACCGGGGCCAAACACAGTCCAGCCGACGAATCCGAGGGCGGCGACAGCGACCAGCGCGACCGCCGTGAGCAGGATGCGCCAGAGCGCCCTCACGCCGCTTTCCTCGGCGCGAGTTGCTTGCGATCGACGGGGAGGCTCCGCAATCGAACCCCGGTCGCCGCGAACAGAGCGTTGGCGAGCGCGGGGCCTGCGATCGAGGTGCCCGGTTCGCCGATGCCGCCCGGCGCCTCGCCGTTTCGTATCAGATGG
>DASXYQ010000304.1:0-1602 GCA_036502445.1 Roseiarcus sp.
CCGCCGCCATGAATTTTCTCGCGCGGGCGGAGTGCGCGAGGCTGGAATCGCCGGCATGAGCATCGAGGAACGCCGCTACCCCCCGATTTCCGCGATCTCGACGGGCCTCGCCGGCCGATGCCCTCGTTGCGGCGAAGGCCGGCTGTTCCAGGGGTTTCTGACGGTTGCGCCGAAATGCCAGGTCTGTGGGCTCGATTTCGGTTTCGCCGATTCCGGCGACGGGCCGGCCGTGTTCGTCACGCTGATCGCCGGCTTCCTCGTGGTCGGGCTCGCCCTGATCGTCGACATGACTTGGGAGCCGCCGATCTGGGTCTTCATGGTCGTGTTCATTCCGCTTGCGCTGGTCGTCTGCCTCGGGATGTTGCGACCGCTAAAGGGCGTGTTGATCGCCCTGCAACATAAAACCAATGCGGCGCCCGGACAATTGGAGGAGCCATGAGCGGACGCGTTCGCTCGCTCGCGGCGCCCGCGGCGGCGACATTGATCGGACTGGCCGTGCTGGTCGGCCTCGGCGTCTGGCAACTGAAGCGCCTGGCGTGGAAGGAAGCGCTGATCGCCGCCGTTGAGGCGCGTGCGCTCGCGCCGCCGGTCGAGATTCCCTCGGCAGGGGAATGGGCGAAGCTCAATCCCCGCGACTACGAATATCGTCACGTCCGCGTTTCCGGCGTCTATGATTACGCGCGGCAGGCGATGGTGTTTCGTGCGCTCGCGGACCCGCGCGGGCGCTACGGCGGACCCGGCTATCTCGTCATGACGCCGCTGGAGCTCGCCGGCGGCGACAGCGTCCTAGTCAATCGCGGCTTCGTGCCCGAGGAGCGCAAGGCCGAGGCGAGCGCCGGAAAGGCCGGCCCGGTGGAAGTGACGGGCCTGATGCGCTCGAGCGAGGATCGCAGCTGGTTCACGCCCGCGGACGATCCCGCCCATGGGCAATGGTTCACCCGCGACGTCGAACAAATCGCGGAGGCGCTGAAGTTCGGTCCGCACGCGCCGTTCTCGATCGACGCCGACGCGAGCGCCGACGCCGACGCGCTGCCGGAGGGTGGCGAGACGATACTCGCCTTCCCCAACAACCATCTCTCCTACGCGATCACCTGGTTCGGCATGGCGCTGGCGTTGGCCGGCGTGTTCACCGCCTATGCGGTGACGCAGTTGCGATCGGACAAGAACCCGAAGCTCGCGGCGGCAGGCGGCGGAGAGGCTCGCCGCCACTCGCAGGCGCTACCGACCGCACGCGACTGAGCTACTGTTCCGTGCGGAAGCATCCGTTCTGGAAGCTGAATTTGAGCTTTTTCAACTCCGACATGCCCAATAGATTTTCGCCGTTGATTTCTTGTACGAACGCCCGGACATTCGTGAGGCGGATAGTTCCGATCTCGAGCGACTCGACTACGACAGGAGCAACGCGTACAATACTGTCCGCCGTTTCGCTCGTCTCTGTGTAGTCCTGTTCGTTCAAGCGAAACCCCAATCGAATCGCAGTGTCTTGATTGATAATGACGTTATCGGCACCGGTATCGACTAAAAATTTCTCGTCGAATCGATCGTTGATTCGAACATTGGCTATTAAACTGTCATCTTCATCCATCTGGACGGCGGCCATCT
>DASXYQ010000305.1:0-2625 GCA_036502445.1 Roseiarcus sp.
GCCCATGGCGCCGAAGGAACAAAACATCGGAAGCATGTACGGCAGCCGGGAGACGAGTACGTTTCTCGGTCTCCCCGCATGTTCCGACCTGACCGCGCTGGACGCTCGCATCGCCATCGTCGGCGCCGGCTGCGCGACGCCCTATGCGAGCGTCGGCGCCTACTGCGCCGACGCGCCGCGGGCCATTCGCGAGGCGATGGCCCCCTATTCGGCGACGACGACGCACTACGATTTCGATCTCGGAGGCCCTCTCTTCGCCTCGGGCGAAGCGAGCGCGGCGGATTGCGGCGATCTGCCGTTCGACGAGGCGGACGCTCTGCGCAACCGCGAAAGGATCCGAGCTGCCGTATCGACCATCCTCGATCGCGGCGCGACGCCGATCGTCTTGGGCGGCGACGATTCCGTGCCGATCCCCGTCTTCCAAGCCTTCGAGGGCCGCGGACGTTTCACCGTCCTCCAGTTCGATGCTCACATCGATTTTCGTGACGAGATCGGCGGCGAGCGGTGGGGTCTGTCGAGCCCCATGCGCCGGGCGTCGGAAATGGGCTGTATCGAGCGCATCATTTTGGTGGGCCAGAGGTCGGTCGGGTCCGCGCGACCGGCCGACTACGAGGCGGCGTTGGCCGCGGGGGTGGAATTCGTTTCCGCCCGGTCGCTGCATCAAAACGGCATCGGCCAGGTGCTGGAACTCGTGCCCGAGGGGGCGAATCTGCTCGTCACGTTCGACTGCGATGCGCTGGACCCGTCGATCATGCCCGCGGTGATCGCACCCGCCCCGGGCGGCTTGAGCTATTGGCAGGCGATCGAACTGCTCGACGGCGTCGCGAAGCGAGGACGGATCGCCGCGTTCGACCTCGTCGAATTCTTCCCGGCCCGGGACATCGCGGGATTGGGCGCCCTCACCGCGGGGCGGATCGTCGCGCACGTGATAGGGCTCCTCGCGCGCGCTTCCGCGACCGGCGCCGCAACAAGCGAGGGATAGCCGCGTCCGGTCAACGGCTCGCGTACAGAACCCGAGCCGACACCGGTTGTTCGATGCCCTTGAGCGCGAGATTACGCGCCGCGGCGCCGGCCATGAGATCCATGGTTTGTTCCGCGGTCTGAGGCGAAACCAATATCTCGCCCGCCGCCGCGTGGGATTCGAGCCGGGCAGCCAAATTGACCGCTCCGCCGATCGCCGTGAAGTCGCTGCGGAAGGTCGAGAACTCGCCGATCTCGACCTGACCGGTGTGAACGCCGACGCCGACTCTGGGCGCGTCCGCCGCATCCTCGCCGCGCCGCGCCCCCAGCTCAGCAAGCGCTGCGCCGCAACGTCGCTGGATTTCGAGGGCCGCCCTCACTGCGGCTTCGGCATGGCGCTCGATCTTGATCGGAAAGTTGAAGATCGCCATCAGGCCGTCGCCCATCTGCTTGTTGACGATTCCGTCTCGGGCCCAGATCGCTTGGGCGCATTGATCCTGGAAGACGCTGACGATTTCGCTCATCGAGATCGGGTCCATCCGCTGGGAGAGGTTGGTATAACCGCGGATGTCGGCGAACAGAATGGTAGCGGTGGTGGAAATGTGCTGTTGCTTCTTGACGTATCGGAAGGAACGTTCGCAGATCGTACAGATGTTCGGGTTCATCTTGCTGCGCGTGATGCCGAACACGCGGAACGGGATCGCGAGCGGACCCCGAATAGGGATCGGCATATGCATTTGATCCCAACAACCTCGGCAGATGCCCGCCTGGCCCGAGTGTTCGATCTCAACCGACACGACATTTTCCGCTTTGATCACCGATCGGCCGACGTCCGCCGGTCGGCGGCTTCGCTGATTCCCAGAATGTCGCATACCAGCGGATTTGGCAACCGAAGTCGCCATCTGCGCGGCGGATCGTAGACGCGGAGTGAGCAGGACGCGCCACCCTCGCCTCGCGCGGCGCGGCTTGCTATGGGGAAGCGCGCGCTCGCCAAGGGGGAGTTCATGGCCGACGGCCGAACCAAAGCCTTCCCGGTCTCATGGGACCAGTTTCACCGCGACGCCCGGGCGCTCGCCTGGCGGCTGGCGAGTTCGGGGCCGTTCGAGGGGATCGTCGCGGTCACCCGAGGCGGCCTGGTGCCCGCTGCGATCATCGCGCGCGAACTCGAGCTCAGAATCATCGAGACGGTCTGCATCGCCTCGTATCACGACTACAAGACGCAAGGGGGCTTGCAGGTGCTGAAGACGATCGCGCCCGAGATCGCCAAGGGCGGCGACGGCGCGAAGATTCTCATCGTCGACGACCTGGTCGACACCGGGGCGACCGCGAAGCTGGTTCGCGAAATGCTGCCGAAGGCGCATTTCGCCACCGTCTACGCCAAGCCGCTCGGCCGGCCGATGGTCGATACGTTCGTCACCGAGGTCTCGCAGGACACCTGGATCTATTTCCCCTGGGACATGGGCCTCGCCTTCCAGCCGCCGATCGCCAAGGACGCGACGGGGTGACGTTGCGAAAAAGCTTGGTCGCGACCCGTGCGAACCCTATAAGGGCCGGCCAAACGCGGGCGTGGCGAAACTGGTAGACGCAACGGACTTAAAATCCGTAGGGCCTATAGGCCTGTGCGGGTTCGATTCCCGCCGCCCGCACCATTCGCAGATCCTGTCC
>DASXYQ010000306.1:0-3034 GCA_036502445.1 Roseiarcus sp.
CAGCGCATTTCGAGAGAGGGCGACACCTGGTTCAAGCGCTGGACCGCCGACGTGTTCTACAGACTGCTGGGCCATCTCAGCGACGTCGAGATGCCGCGCAACGTCGGCGACTTCCGTCTGGTGGACCGCAAGGCGCTCGACTGCTTCCTCGCGATGCCGGAACGGGACCGCTTCGTGCGCGGCATGTTTATCTGGGTCGGATTTCGGCAAGCGGTGGTCAAGTTTCATCGTCCGGCTCGCGCCGCGGGCGAAACGAAATATTCGTTCCACAAGATGCTTCGATTGGCGGCCAGCGGCCTCGTGTCCTTTTCCGACGCGCCCTTGCGCGTCGCGCTGTGGGCGGGACTGGGCGTCTGCGGCTGCGCGATGCTCTACGCCCTCTGGGTGGTCGGGCTCTGGGCGATGAACGCCAATCTGGCGCGCGGCTGGAGTTCGATCATCGTCCTGACGACTTTCCTGGGCGGCGCCAACATGCTGATGACGGGCGTGCTCGGCGTCTATATCGGCCGCATCTACACCGAGGTGAAGCGGCGCCCGCTCTATGTCGTCGATCGGGCCGTCGGTTTCGAAGCCGTCGCCGAGGCCGCGCCCGCGCAGAAACCGCCGCCGGCGGTCGAGGCGAGACGGGCTTGACGCACAGGATCCCGGCCGCGATGACGCTATCCTCGATCGCATCGCCGCCGCGGAGCGCTCGCGGCTTCGTGGCGAGTCCGCGCCTGATCCTATCGGGAATCACGCTGGCGATCGGGCTGATCGCGCTGGCCGCGCAGCTTTGGTTCGGCATGCTCGGCGACGTCTCCTGGTTGATCACGATCGACGAGAAATGGCTCAGCGGCCAGGTTCCCTACGTCGATTTCGTGGAAATCAATCCTCCCGCATCCTTGCTGCTCTATTGGCCGGCGGTCTCTCTTGCGCATGCGCTGGGACTTCGCGCCGAATTCGTGGTCTCGGCCTTCGGCTTCGGCTCCATCGCCGCGAGCCTCTTGCTGAGCGCGCTGATTCTGAAGCGCGCGGGCCTGACGGTGGGGCCGGCGGCCTATGCCTTCGTCCTGATTGCGCTCGCCGTTCTTCCCGGCGAGGCGTTCTGCGAACGCGACCATCTGGCCGCCGTTTACGCCCTGCCCTTTCTCGCGCTCTCAGTCGCGCGCGCCGAACGGGCGGCAACGGATTTTTGGCTCGCCGCGCTCGCCGGCGTAAGCGCCGGGCTGATGGCGGCGATCAAACCGCCCTACGTCCTGGTCGCGATCGCCGTCGCGCCGTATCTCTGGCGTCGCATCGGTCTCCGCGGGCTGATCGGCTCGGCGGAATATTATTTCGCCGCGGCCGTTGGGCTCGTTTACCTTGCGATCGTCCCTTGGGGCTTCCCCGCCTACGTCAGCGACGTGATGCAGATGGGCGTCGACATCTACGTTCCGATCCGCGACAGTTTTGGGGGCCTGTTCGTCGAGTCCGGCGGGCTGCTGTTTCTGCTAATCGGCCTGCTGGTCGTTCTCGTCGCCGGCAAAGCCATCGACAAACCCTGGATCGCCGTGCCCGCGTTGGCAGGGCTCGGCGCCTTCGGGGCTTATATGATCCAGGGCAAGGGATGGCTCTATCAGGCGCTTCCGGCGTTGATGTTTCTGACGATCGCCGCCGGTTTCGCTCTCGAGACGCGTTCGCGCCTGGCGGTGGTTTTGGGCGCGCTGACGATGGCCGTCGCCGCGCTCGGCATTCACGCGATCCCCAATCTCGGGCCGCCGATCGGCGTGGCCGCCGCGGCGGCCACCTGGCTGCATTGCCGTTTCGCGCTTCGTGCAGACGCGATCGCCACCGACCGCGCGTCGTGGGTCGCGATGTTCGCGAGATATGGCCTGGTCGCGGCGATCGGGACGGCGTGCGGCCTCTGCCTCTCCGATAACCCGAAGGCGCCAGCTCTGGAGGCAGCGCTGGCCCGGCTCGGCCCGCATCCGACGCTCGCGGGGATCACGGAGGTAATGGGCTTCGGCCATCCGATGGCGCGGCGCACCGGCGCGATCTGGGTCCAGCGCGTGCCCAGCCTGTTCATCACCTCGGCCGTCCGCCGGCTCGTCGACGAGCATCCCGGCGATGCCGCGCTTCGCCAGCGGCTGCAACCCTACGCCGATCGCGACAAGGCGATGCTGATCGAGGACATCGAGCGCCAGCGCCCCGACGCGCTCCTCGTGGGTCCGCTGAACACCCGCATGCACGCGGCCCTGTGGGCCGACCCCGAAATATCAGCCGCCCGCGCCGACTACCGCCTGTTCGCGACCAATGACCAGCCGGACTTTCCCGCCGAACTCTGGGTGCGCAAGGACCTCGTGGGGCCGGGCGTAGACAAGCATTGAGCCGGGGGCAAAGCCGGTGGAATTAAGGCAGGCCTCCAAGCTTTTGTGCAAGCCTTTCCAAATCTAGCTTGTTTTTCTCCAAGCTTTTCCAAAGAAATCTTTGGTGGTTTCGTGGGATTTCAATGAGTTGCAAGGCTTCCAAAGCTAAAAGGATCTTCTCCAAGCTTTTTCGCGGGATCCGCCACCTTTCGGACGCATTCTGGGCGCCGTCGGACCGCATTCCGCGATTCTCGTGGTGTAGCTTGGTAGAGACGCGTTCATGGCGGAGCGGCAATCCAGATCGGAAGAATTTTGAACCTAGTAGACAATCCGGTTTTTGGAAACAAGTATCCGTCATTCTCCCGTAGGCTTTCGGAATGGCCCTATCGCGGCCGACGCCGATCGATCTAGCCCGGCTGCACCAGGCGCAGCGGGCGGGAGCCGATGGGCGCCCCGGTGGCGCGATCGACGACCACCGGCTCGACCATCGTCCCGGTCTCCGCGTCGACGGAGTAGCTCAACGCGCCTTGGCCATTGTGGCGACGGCCCCAGGCTCCGACGGCTTGGAGCACGGGGAGAAAGTCCCGCCCGGCTTCCGTGAGCAGATATTCGTCGCGCGGCGGCTTCTCACTGTACTTCGTTTTGGTCAGCAGCCCGGCTTGCGTCAGCTTCTTCAAACGTCGCGCGAGAATGTTCGGCGCGATGTCGAG
>DASXYQ010000307.1:0-3870 GCA_036502445.1 Roseiarcus sp.
GAGAAGGCCGTCGAGCGGATGCTCCCGCGCGGTCCGCTGGGGCGCAAGCAGCTGAGCCATCTGCACGTCTACAAGGGTCCCGACCACCCGCACGCCGCCCAATCGCCGACGCCGTTCGACGTCGCCAAGCTCAACGCCAAGAATAGCCGGAGCGCCTGATGGCCGAAACGCTTTCCTCCCTCGCCGATCTCAAAGGCTCGTCCGTCGGGGCCGAGGCCGAAGGCCCCGTGCATGTGCAGAAACTCGACAAACTGGGGCGCGCTTACGCCACCGGCAAACGTAAGAACGCCGTCGCGCGGGTCTGGATCAAGCCCGGCAGGGGCAAAGTCTCGGTCAACGGCAAGCCGTTGGACGTCTATTTTGCGCGCCCGGTGCTGAGAATGATCCTCAATCAGCCGCTGGTCGTGGTCAACCGCCTCACCCAATATGATCTGACAGTGACGGTCGCGGGCGGCGGCCTTTCCGGCCAAGCCGGCGCGGTCCGCCACGGCCTCGCCAAGGCGCTGACCTACTACGAGCCCGATCTGCGTGCCCCGCTGAAGAAAGAGGGCTTCCTGACGCGCGACTCCCGCGTCGTCGAGCGCAAGAAGTACGGCCACAAGAAGGCCCGCGCGAGCTTCCAGTTCTCCAAGCGCTGAGTTGGTCCGCGATGCGATTTTGCGGAGGGCGGCTTCGGCCGCCTTTGTTTTTAGCCCGAGGACGCGCAACTGACCGGGCAAGACGACGTTGGCCGTCATGAAAGCCCTGGGCGTCGACCTCACCGCAAAGGTTCACACCAAGGCACAATTCGGCGAACGACCTGGCCCCGACGCCGGTGACCCCACGATGTCGCGATTTCCCCGCTTCACATTCGCACATCCAACGTGACTTGAACCAGCCCGCCCGGCTGGCCTAACCCTTGCTGGTCGCCGAATCAGACGGCCGGGAATCGGACAATGTGCGGAATCGTCGGCATTTTGGGACGGGGCGCTGTCGCCCCGCAAATCGTCGCGGCGCTGAAGCGGCTGGAATATCGCGGCTACGACTCGGCGGGCGTCGCAACGCTGGAAGGCGGCCGGGTGACGCGGCTGCGCGCCGAGGGCAAGCTGAAGAACCTCGAAGCGAAGCTGGAGCGCGCGCCGCTCAGCGGCAGGATCGGCATCGGCCACACCCGCTGGGCGACGCACGGCAAGCCGACCGAGCGGAACGCGCATCCGCACGCGAGCGACCGCCTCGCGGTCGTGCACAACGGGATCATCGAGAATTTCAAGTCGCTGCGCGAGGAACTCGCCGCCAAGGGCCATCGCTTCGCCACCGAGACCGATTCGGAAGTGGCGGCTTTCCTCGTGACCGACGAGATGGCGGCGGGCAAGCCGCCGGTCGAGGCGGTGCATGCGGCGCTGAAGCGCATGCGCGGCGCCTTCGCGCTGGTCTATCTGTTCGACGGCGAGGAGGACTTGCTCGTCGGCGCCCGCCAGGGCGCGCCGCTCGCGGTCGGCTACGGCGAGGGCGAGGCGGAGGGGGAGATGTATCTGGGCTCCGACGCGCTGGCGCTGGCGCCGTTCACCGATCGGGTCGCCTATCTCGAGGAGGGCGACTGGGTCACGGTGACGCGCGAGGGCGCGAAATTCCGGGACATGTCGGGCCAGCCGGTCAAGCGGCGCGTGATCCGGAGCCCGGCGGGCGGATTGCTCGCCGAGAAGGGCAATTACCGCCACTTCATGGCCAAGGAGATCCACGAACAGCCCGAAGTCGTCGGCCATACGATCGCCCATTACGTCGACATGGGCGCGCAGCGCCTGAAGCCCTTTGCATGGCCGGTCGAGGCGGGCGCCCTGACGCGCGTTTCGATCGTCGCCTGCGGCACCGCCTACATGGCCGGGCTGATCGGCAAATACTGGATCGAGCGCCTCGCCCGGCTGCCCGTCGAGGTCGACGTCGCCTCCGAATATCGCTATCGCGAGCCCCCGGTGGACCGGGGCGGCCTGACCATCCTGATCTCGCAGTCGGGAGAGACCGCCGACACGCTGGCCTCGATGCGCTACGCGAGCGAGCAGGGGTCGAAGACGCTCGCCGTCGTCAACGTGCCGACTTCCAGCATCGCGCGGCTCGCCGACGCTTCCGCGCCGACGCTCGCGGGCCCCGAGATCGGCGTCGCTTCGACGAAGGCGTTCACTTGCCAACTCGCCGCGATGGCGTGCTTGGCCATGAGCCTCGCGCGCTCGAGGGGCGTCTTGACCGAGGAGAAGGAGAGCGAGCTCGTGGGCGAATTGATCGCGACGCCGGGCCTGCTGGCCGAGGCGCTGAAGCTCGAACCGGCGCTGGAGCAGATCGCCCACAAGCTCGCGCGCGCCCGCGACGTGCTCTATCTCGGCCGCGGTCCCGCTTTTCCGCTGGCGCTCGAAGGCGCCCTCAAGCTCAAGGAGCTCTCCTACATCCATGCCGAAGGCTATGCGGCGGGCGAACTGAAGCACGGGCCGATCGCCCTGATCGACGAGGCGATGCCGGTGATCGTGATCGCGCCGCGCGACGCGGTGTTTGAAAAGACGGTCTCCAATATGCAGGAGGTCGCGGCGAGGGGAGGGCGGATCATTCTGATCGGCGAGCCGCACGCCGCCGAGGAGGCGGCGGTCGCGCTGGAGAGTTTCCTCGCCATGCCCGACATGGGCGCTGCGTTCGCGCCGATCGTTTATGCGGCGCCAGTGCAGATGCTCGCCTATCATACCGCCGTCATCATGGGCAAAGACGCCGATCAGCCGCGCAATCTGGCCAAATCGGTCACGGTGGAGTAGGGTCCGCTTCTTGCATTCGTCACACTGAGCGGCGATGCTCGAGGGCCTTTGGCGGGCGAGACCGGCGATGACGTTCGAGACGAAGATTGGCGCCCCTAAGTTGAGCGCTCCTCTACATCGCTCGCTGCTTGCGCGCCTGCGTTCGTGGTTCTTCACCGGCCTCGTGATCTTCGGCCCCGTGGCGGTGACCGTCTACATCACTTTGTGGTTCATCGACTTGGTCGACAATTGGGTCCGGCCGCTCGCTCCGGCGAGCCTCTGGCCCGACACCTATCTGCCGTTCCACGTCCCGGGGTTCGGCGTGGTCATTGTCATCATCGGGCTGACGGTGCTCGGCTTCCTCGCCGCCAACATCGCGGGGCGTACGCTGGTCGCCCTCTACGAGGCGATGCTCGACCGCACCCCCGTCGTGCGCGGCATCTATAAGAGCGTCAAGCAGATATTCGAGACCGTGTTCAGCC
Organism: Roseiarcus sp.; assembly: GCA_036502445.1. Classification (GTDB taxonomy): domain Bacteria; phylum Pseudomonadota; class Alphaproteobacteria; order Rhizobiales; family Beijerinckiaceae; genus Roseiarcus. The sequence goes on from DASXYQ010000307.1 coordinate 3,233, forward strand.
AGGGCGGAACGCAGTTCCGGAAAGTCGGGCTCGTCGAATTTCCCCTCAAGGGTTCCTGGTCGGTGGTGTTCATTTCGTCCGACCCGGCCAAGGCGGTCGCCGACGTGCTGCCGACCGACGGCATGACCTCCGTCTTCCTCCCCTGCATCCCCAATCCTACCACGGGTTTCTATTTCTTCGTGCCGACCAAGGACATCATCGAACTGCCGATGTCGCCCGACGACGCGGCCAAGCTGATCATGTCCGCCGGCCTCATCCAACCCGCCGGCCAGGCCGCGCTCGCCGCGATGGCGCAGGCGGCGAAGCAGGCCGCAGCGCCGATCGGCGAGGCCGAGACGCTCTGAGGGGCGCGAGGCAGCAGACCGAGCCGACCGTCGGCCCGAGCCGAGAAAATTGCCACTTTTTGTGGTTTTTCAAACCTTTGCAGCCAGGAAAATTTCCCTCTCCCTCGGTAGAATCCGCTTCTTGGGTGCGCGAGAAGCGGCCCCGACTGCCGGAGGTCGGCCGCTCCAAGTCCGCAGCCGATCCCGCGCCAGCCCCCTGTGTTTCCCGCGATTTCAAATCTGGCATCGAGCGATTTCGAAGCGCTGGGCGTCTTTATCCGCAACTTTCCTGCCGGGCGACTTTCGATTTACAAT
>DASXYQ010000308.1:0-2827 GCA_036502445.1 Roseiarcus sp.
TCCCGGTGAGCGCGATGCGAGCGCTCGCCTTCAGCGATTTGACCGCGCGGGTCTGCTTGGCGTTTGGATTCTTGATCGCCTGCGCCTCGTCGAGGATCGCGAGGCGCCAGTTCGTCTGGCCGATCCAGTCCTGTCGCAACAAAGTGCCGTAGCTCGTCACCACGAGATCGACGGCGGAAAAGTCCGGTGGCCTCAGCGCGTTCGATTCCTCGGTCATCGGAAACGAGGGGTGCGCGATCCACACTTTCAGGCCCGGCGTGAACCGGGCCGCCTCGAGCGCCCAGTTGGCGAGCAGCGAAGCGGGCGCCACCAGCAGGCTCGGCGTCTTCTTCGCCGCGGCGGCGAGCGTCTGAAGCAACGCCAGGACCTGGACCGTCTTGCCAAGCCCCATGTCGTCGGCGAGGCAGGCCCCTAGGCCGAGTTGCGCCAGCAGATAGAGCCAACGCAGCCCCGTCTCTTGATACGGTCGCAAGGTCGCCTGGAAACCGTCGCCGGGATCGACTCGCGCCAGCCCTTCGGGACCGCGGCAGCCATCGAGCGCCTGGGCCAGCCACGGCCCCGCCTGGACATGCGCCCATTGCGCAGCCGGCGCGTCGGCGTCGTTCGCGTCGATCGAGGCGCCCGACAGCAGACGCATTGCGGCGCCGAACGGAACCCCCTCGCTTTCCGATAGGCGTTCGATCGCCTGGAACTTGTCGATCGTCGAGGCCAGCCGCTGCGAATCGACTTCGACCCATTTCCCGCGCAGCAGCGCGAGGCCTTGGGTCGCCTTCAGGAGAGTTTCGATTTCTTCGGCGGTGAGCGTCTCGCCCTCGAGAGTGACGCCGACATGAAAGTCCAGCAGCGCGTCCATGCCGAGGACCGAGGGAGAGGCGGAGCCGACCGTCGCCTGCACGCGGGGGCGGCTCGGGCGGCCCATCCGCCAGTTTGCGGGCATCCGGATTGCCAAGCCGGCCTGCTCCATCGGTTCGACGTCACGCAGAAACTGCAAGGCGTCCCGAGGCGTCCATCGGAGCGGGTGAAAGATTTCGCCGGCGTCGACGATCGCTTTCAGCCATGCGCAGGTCTCGCTGGCCCGGCTCACGGGATCGAGCAGCCGCAAAAGCTGGGCGTTGTCGCCGGCGGACTCGCGCAGCGCCTGCGCCAGAGGCAGATGCCGCAGCGCGCCGTTCGCGGCGAGGCCGGAGGTATAGGTCGCCATGAAGGCGAAGGGATATTCAGGGTCGCGACGATTTTCGGCCAGATTGAAATGGACGCGACCGACCGAGCGCCGGCGACTGTCGCGACTCTTCAGGAAATCGGCGAGGGAGACGCCCTCATCGGAGAGCTCGATGGCCAACGCCTCGCCCATCTCGCGCCAAAACCGGCCGAGGACCTCGGGCCGCAGATATTCACCGCCCGTCATCGGAGGCGCCTCGTCGATGAGCGCGCCGAGTTCGCTCATCGCCGGCACGGCGAGCTCCGCCGCCGCGGCCGGATCGAACGCCTCGCCCTGCGCGCAGAGTTCGGCCACCCAGCGCGAGGCGAAATCACGCCACCACGCCAGCGCAGGCGGCAAGGCGCTCCCCGCCTCGCCCGCGCCGAGCTGCAGCAGCCCATGCCCCGCGCCTTTCTCGAAGCGGCCGCACACCCGCTCGGCGAGCGCGCGCTCGAGGACGAAGTCGTCCTCGCCCGGATCGAGCCGGAGGGCGCCGTGCGGGGTGAGGACGGGGATGGGGGAGAGGGACATGGGGTTGCCTGCGGACGGAGGGCGCCCGCCTAGCATGGAATTTCGCGATTGCCGAAGCTTAGAGAAGATGGCTTGAACTGTCCCACGTCGTAGGATAGTCTGCGTGGTCGGGAGCGAACGTTGAGAATCTTCAAAACGAAAGATTTCTCACGTTTGGCTCGGCAGCAGCGGATCGGAGACGGCCAACTGGTCGAGGCTGTCAAGCGGGCGGATCGTGGCTTGATCGACGCCGACGTTGGCGGCGGGCTGATCAAGCAGCGGGTTCCAAGGCCTGGGCAGGGTCGCAGAGGAGGGTATCGGGTTCTACTAGCGTTTCAGTTCGAGGCGCGAGCCGTCTTCCTCTACGCCTTCGCCAAGAGCGAGCGAGAAAACATCGAGCCCGACGCGCTGCGCTATTGGCGCGAGGTCGCCGCGACTTACTTGAAACTCGACGAGACCGTGCTCGTGCGCCTGATCACCGAGGATAAGCTTTTTGAGGTGAATTACTATGCGGAAGACCAATTACCGTAGCCGGCAACTCGCCGCTCTGCACGGCGCGGCGACTACGCTGCATGACGTCGGGGCGCTCGACAAGAAGACGATGCGCGACATCGACGCTTTGTGCCTGACGAAAGTCGAGCCACTGTCCGGCCCTGACATTCAGGCCATCCGCGAACGCGAAGGCATCAGCCAGGCCGTTTTCGCCCGGCATCTCAACGTGGGGACCAAGCTGGTCAGCGATTGGGAACGCGGAGCCAAACGCCCGAGCGGACCGTCTCTCAAGCTTCTGGCGCTGGTCAAGACCAAGGGCCTCGAGACAATCGCGTAGAATTTTCTTTCCATTGATTTTTCGAGACACCGCAGGCGAAACTACTGACACCCTTCCTCCCGACAGGTCCGGTGAGGCGTTCCCGATGACGAAGACGACCGGAACGAAATTTCATAGCGGCATTGCCGAAGCCGTTCATGAGACGGCCAGCGGTCTGCATAGGATCGGACTCATCGACCAGGAAACAATGCGCAAGTTCGACGCCTCGTGTCTGACAGCCGTTGAGCCTCTAACGCCGGAAGAAATCCTCGAGCTGCGCGACCGCGCGGGGGTCAGCCAGGGCGTGTTCG
>DASXYQ010000309.1:0-8170 GCA_036502445.1 Roseiarcus sp.
TGAAGGGCTTCGCTTCGGAGGTTGGAGGTTTTGGCGTGCGCGTCAACGCGATCGCTCCCAGCATCGCCGAGACGGCGTTGACCGCGCCATTCAAACAGCGGCCGGATATTCATAAGCTCTATGCCGCGCACACGGTGTTCAATCGCTGGAGCTCCTCCGACGAGGTGGCGGCGGCGGTCGCCTTCCTCGCGTCCGACGCTTCGAGCTACGTCAGCGGCAGCACGTTGTTCGTCGACGGCGGATGGACCGCGATCGACGGACCGCCGACCGGCCTGACGCAGTTCGCCGCGGGCGCGCGTTGAGATGAGCGCCCGGATCGTCTTCATCGATTGCAACGATCAGCTCCAGCCGGTTTTCGACGCGGTCGGGCATCCCGATGATCCGCCGATTCTCGTCAACCGCGCGGCGTTCACGAGCGAGGATCTGCCGCGCTTGCTCGACGGCTGCGAAATCGCCATCGTCGATCATTCCTACATGCCGACCGACATCGTGGCGCGTTGCGAGACGCTGCGAGATATCGTGTTTCTCGGCACCGGTCCGCAGAGCTACATGGACGTCGAGTCGCTGCGCCGGCAGGGCGTCACGGTGCACGCGATCAAGGGATACGGGGATGCCGCGGTAGCGGAGCATGCGATCGCGATGATGTTCGCGTGCGCGCGCGATATCGCCCGCATGGACCGCGAAATTCGCGCCGGCTCCTGGCGCCCGCGCGAGGGCGTGCAACTCACGGGCAAGCGTCTCGGGGTCATCGGCTTGGGCGGGATCGGCGCCGAGGTGGCGCGAATTGCACGCGGAATCGGCATGGAGGTTCTGGCCTGGAACCGGACGCCGCGGTCGGATGTGATAGCGCCGATCGCGATCGAGGCGCTTTTGCAGGGCGCTGACGTGGTATCGCTTCACCTGGCTTTGAATGACGAAACCCGAGGTTTTCTCGACGCCGGCCGGCTGGCGTTGCTGAAGCGCGGCGCCATCGTCGTCAACACCGCGCGCGGAGCGCTGATCGACGAGACCGCGCTGCTCGAAGCGCTGAACCGGGGCCACGTCGCCCGCGCGGGCCTCGATGTCTTCGCTCTCGAACCGCTGCGGCCCGACCATCCCCTCGCCCGGCACGACAGCGTCACGTTGAGCGCCCATTCGGGCTTTCGCACCTACGAGGCTTCGGCGACGCTGCTCGGCCGCGCATTAGACATCGTGAGGAAGCTGGCGGCGCGGAACCCCCTTCCCCCCTCGAGGGGGAAGGTGTCATTGCGAAGCAATGACGGATGAGGGGGATCGAGCGGAGCGAGATGGCTTCGTTGGTTCAACACGTCGGCGTGACTTATCGTGCGGGGATGGCAACGCGCGAGGCGGTTACAATCTTGATAAGCTACGGCCGCACCACGGAGCCATCTCGCTCAGCTCGATCCCCCTCATCCGGCCCGATAGGGCGTTCGGAAGAACGCCCGTCTTTCGACGGGCTATGGCGCCACCTTCCCCCGCAAGGCGGGAAGGGGATAACCCTCAGGAGGCCCCGATGACCCAATTCGCCAACAGCCGGACCGGCGGCCAAATCCTGATCGATCAGTTGGTCGCGCAAGGCGCCGAGCATGTCTTCTGTGTGCCCGGCGAATCTTACTTGGCCGCGCTCGACGCGATGCATGACGCCCCCCTGACGGTCACGGTCTGCCGGCAGGAGACGGGGGCCGCGATGATGGCGATCGCCAACGCCAGGCTGGTCGATCGCCCGGGGATCTGCTTTGTGACCCGCGGGCCCGGCGCGACCAACGCAGCCCATGGCGTGCACATCGCGCAGCACGATTCGGTTCCGCTGATTCTATTTGTCGGCCAGGTCGAGCGCGGCATGCTCGGGCGCGGCGCATTCCAGGAGATGGACTATCCCGCTTTTTTCGGCTCCACGACCAAGTGGACGACGCAGATCGAGGACCCCGCGCGCATCCCGGAAATCGTCCAGCGCGCCTATCATGTGGCGATGCAAGGGCGACCCGGCCCGGTCGTGATCGCCTTGCCCGAAGATGTGCTGACGGAGCGCGCCGATGTGCGCGGCGCCCCCCGGGTCACGCCGGCGCCGATCTGGCCGGGACCCGCGCAAATGGCCGAACTGCAGAAAATGCTGGCGATCGCCGAACGGCCGATCGCGATCCTGGGCGGCGTCGGCTGGAGCGACCGCGGCCGCGCGACGTTCCAACGCTTCGTCGAACGCTTCGACCTGCCGGTCGCGGTCTCTTTTCGGCGCGCGTCGCTGTTCGACGGAAACCATCCCAACTATTGCGGCGAAATCGGCATCGGACCCAATCCGAAGTTGAAGAGCCGCATCGCCTCGGCCGATCTCGTCCTCCTCGTCGGCGGCCGAATGTCGGAAATGCCGTCGCAAGCCTACACCTTGTTCGAAATTCCGGCGCCGCGCCAGAAACTCGTCCACGTCTATCCCGATCCGTTGGAGATCGGACGGGTCTATCATCCCGTGCTGGGAATCGTCGCCACCGCCGATGCCTTTTGCGCGGCGGTGGAAGGCCTGCAAGCGCCTGCCGGGATTTCCTGGAGCGATGAGACGCGCCAGGCCCGCGCCGACTATCTCGAATGGTCCGATCTCGCCCCCGAGATGCCCGGACCCGTCGACCTCGGCGCGCTGATGCTCTGGCTGCGCGAACGCCTTCCCGAGGACGCGATCGTCACCAACGGCGCCGGCAATTATTCGATTTGGCCGGGGCGTTTTTTGCGCTTCGGCCGTCACGGCGAACAGCTCGCGCCGACCTCCGGATCGATGGGGTTCGGCGTGCCGGCCGCGGTCGGGGCCAAGCGCACGCAGCCGGATCGGATGGTCGTCTCGTTCTCCGGGGACGGCTGCTTCTTGATGAACGGACAGGAATTCGCGACCGCGGTTCAATACGGCTTGGCCATCGTCTTCATCGTGATCGACAACGCCATGTATGGCACGATCCGAATGCATCAGGAGCGGGAGTATCCCGGACGCGTCACGGGGACGGAGCTGAAGAACCCCGACTTCGCCGCCTATGCGCGCGCCTTCGGCGGCCACGGCGAGACGGTCGAGGCGACGGCGGATTTCGCGCCGGCGTTCGAACGCGCGATCGCTTCCGGCATGCCGTCGATCATCCATGTGAAGATCGATCCGGAGGCGATAACGCCGACGACGACGCTGTCCGCGCTCCGCCGACGCGCGCTGGCGGCGCGGGAGGGGTGAGCGTAGGCCTAGGGCTCTCCCCTCCCTGTTCTTACGGGGAGGGGTCGGGGGTTGGGCTCTCCGGGCCCGCGATGTAGCGCCGGAGAGGTTTCGGGAAGCTGATCGCGCCCCACCCCTGGCCCAACCCCTGGTCCCTCCCCGCAAGAGGCGGGCAGGGGAATCACCACGCCCTCACTGGTAGCCGAGCATCCTGGGCAGCCACATCGTCAACCCGGGGACGAACGCGATCACGAGCAGGCACGCCAGCAGCAATCCGAGATAGGCCAGCATCGGCTTGACCGTGACCTCGATCGGGACCTCGCCGATCAGGCAGGCCCCGTAGAGGCCGAGCCCGAGCGGGGGCGCGAACAGGCCAATGCCCATCGCGATGACCAGCACCACGCCGTAGTGCAGGCCGCCGATGCCGATATCCATCGCCACGGGCAGCAGCAGGGGCGCGAAGATGATCAGCGCCGCCGCGCCCTCCAGCACCGAACCCATCACGATCAGGATCAGGATCGACAGCGGCAGGAACAGCCACGCGCCGCCGAGTTGCGAAAGCGCGATCATCGCATGGGCGAGCGTCTGCGGGATCTGCTGCAGGGTCAGCACGAACGAGAGCGACTGCGCCGCGGCGACGATGAACAGGACCAGTCCCGAGCGGGTGGCGGCCTGGACGAAACTGCGCGCCGCGGCGCGCGGTCCGAGCTCGCGGAACGCCAGCCCGCCGACGACAAGCGCGTAAAAGGCGGCGAATGAGGAAATCTCGGTCGCGGTCGCGATCCCCGATCGGAAGCCGCCGAAGATGATCGCCAGCAGCCCCAATGTTACCGCCGCGCCGCCCCAGAGTTTGGCGAGCGGCGCCTTGGCCTCGCCCGCCACCTCCGGGAACCGGGCGTCACCGCCGAAGAGGATCGCCACCGCGATCAGCGCGAGCGCCATCAGTCCCGCCGGCAACAAACCTGCCATGAACAGGCCGCCGATCGAAAGGTTGGCGACGAAGCCGAGAATGATCAGATTGATGCACGGCGGAATCGTCTCCGCCATCACTGCCGAGGCCGCCAGCAATGCGACGGCGCCGCCGGGGTTCTGCCGCGCGCGTCGAGCCGCCGGAATGAGCACGGATCCCACCGCCGCGACGTCGGCCATCTTCGAGCCGGAGATGCCCGAGAAGATCACCATGGACAAAACCATGACGACGTTGAGCCCTCCGCGCGCGCGCCCGACGAGGCGCTCCAGCAGCGCGATGAGACGGACGGACATGCCGTTCGCCTCCATCAGATATCCCACCAGGATGAAGAACGGGATCGCGAGCAACACGAACGTATCGATGCCGCGCGCCATCTGCTGAGCGAAGATCAGGCCAGGCAGCATGCCCCCCAGCCAGATGAAGATCAGCGCGGTGAACGCCAAAGCGAAACCGATCGGCACGCCGCCGACCACACAGCCAACGAAGGCCGTGAGCATGGGCGGCCCGGAGGGCGACGCCACGCCGGCGGCGAGCCAGCTCCAGGCCCATCCCGCGGCCACCAGCGCAAGTGCGATCGCGAAGGCTGCCGCCAAGTCGCGGATGTTGCGACGCAATACCCGAGCGAGCGCGAAAACCGTCATGCAGACCGCGCCCGCGCCCATTGGATAGAAAGTGAGCTCGAGCGGCAGGCCCGAGCCGGTCGTCTGGCCCGTCGTGAAGCGCCCGAGCGCGATCGCATACAACGCCGTCGAACCAGCGGTGACGAGCACCACCAGCGCCGCCAACGACTCCACGCGCTCGCGCATCCGTGGTCGGAGCTTCTGGACAAAGAACGCGACGCCGATATTTTCGTTGCGCGCGAGAGCGCCCGCCGCGCCGAAGAAGCTCAGCGCCACCATCAGTCCGCGAGCGACGTCGTCGGACCACTCGATCGGGGCCGCCAGCACGTAGCGGTAGAACACCGAAAGCAGCACCACGCAGAGATCCGCCGCCAGCAGGAGCGCCGCAACCGCGTCCACGAGCCTCAGCAGCAGCGCCAGCGTGCTCTCCGCTGCGTTGCGGGGAAGCGTCGCGTCGCGATCCGGGCGGGGCTCCCCTTGGCGCGCAGTCCCGACCAAGTTCAAGCTTCAAGCCTTCGTGCTGCGGATGATGTCGATGATCGGCTTGGCTTCGGGGTGGGCCCGGATGAATGCATCGGTCTGCGGCAGCACGCGCTCCCGGAACGGCTCGCGGTCCACGGCGATGATCGTTACGCCTTTTTGTTTCAACGCCTCCATCGCTTCCTTTTCGGCTTCGAGGCCGCGAGTCCGCGTCGCCGCCGCCGCCTTGGCGGCCGCGGCGAGGAACGAGTCGCGCAAGGGCGCCGCCATGCGCGCCAGCGTCGCGCCACTGCAAAATATGCCGAGCGCCGATAGGTTATGCTGGGTCAGCGAGTAGAATCTGGCGGTCTCGTAGAATTTGCTGGCGAGGATCGTGGGCGGATCGTGCTCCAGCCCGTCCAGGACCCCCGCCTGAAGGGCCGTGTAAATCTCGCCGAAGGCCAGCGGCGTCGCCGCCGCGCCCATGAGGCGCAGACACTCGGTGATGATCTTGTTGGGAAGGGTGCGGATTCGTTTTCCCGCGAGGTCGGCGGGCGTCGCGACCTGCGTCTTGCACAAGACGCTGCGGCCGCCGAAATTATAGGCCCAACCGATGATCTGCGTATTGGCGCCGGTGCGAATCGCCGTCTCGAGCGGCTTGGCGGCGCCCGCGTCTAGCGCTTTGCTCTGCTGCGGGAAGCTCTCGAAGAGATAGCCGAGGTCCAAGAGGCCGATCAAGGGCACGACATTCGCCCAGATCGAGGTTCCCGTGACCATAAGGTCGATCACCCCGAGGCTGACGGAATTGACGACATCGATCTCCTGACCGAGCTGATTGTTGGGAAAGAACTGTACGTTTATCTGGTCGGCCAGCCCGTCCGCGGCCAATTGTTTGACGAGGTTGTCATAGTAGACCCGGCCGTTGGCGTATTTCGGATCGTCGGGCAGCGACGATGAAAGGCGAAGCGTCATCGGCGCGGCGCGCGCGGCGCCGATGACGGCTGGGGCGAGCGCGAGGCCGAGCAGCAGGGATCGGCGGTCGGTGCGAAACTCCGTCATGGCGCGACACTCCCTGCGCGCCATGTCAGGGCGCGGATTTTTGAAATGGTCGCCGATGCTACTCCGGTTACCTGACAAGTGGCAAGAATGGACAAAGCCCTTGCAGAGCCGTTGGGAAATCCCCTCCCCGTGCTTACGGGGAAGGGGAGATCTGAGCTTTTTTCCCACGACTGGGGGCGTATATAGGGATCTCCGAATTCCCGTGGCGCCGCCGCGCGGCGAATCGTTTCTCCGCGGCGCGACAATCATGAGGACCGAGCACTTGCCCGAAGGCGAACCCCGACCCCTCCTCATCGACGGCCAGACCATCGTCACCGCCGCAGTTTTCGAGCGGCCCGCCGCGGAACGGCCGACCCACGACACGATCGCGGGGGTCGCCGAATGGCTGACCGCGGACGCGCGCCGCGCCGATTCCTTCCTGCACATGTTCGACGAGTTTGCCTGGAGGCTGCTGGCGGCCGGCCTCCCCGTGCTGCGCGTCAGTCTGCATAGCGGAACGCTGCATCCGCAGTTTCTCGGCGCCACCTATCTGTGGTGGCGCACCCCAGGGCAGACGCAAAAGATCATGATCACCCATGAATTGGGCGAATCTCTCACCTACGACAACAACCCGGTCCGGCGTGTGCGCGAGGGGCGCGAGATCATGCGCCGCCGATTGGACGGACCCGAACCGCAACTCGACTTCCCCGTGCTGCACGATCTGAAGGCGCGCGGCGCCACCGAGTATTTCGCTTTGCCGGTCCCGAGCGCCTTCGGTTCCGCGGCGCATATGGCCGCCTTCGTCGCCGACAGGCCCGGCGGTTTCAGCGAACGCGAGTTGGCGGACCTTTCCGCCCTGTCCAAGCGGCTGTCGGTGATCGCCGACATGAATAGCCAGCGGCAGATCGCTGAAAACGTCCTCACCGCCTATCTCGGGCCGCAGACCGGACCGAAGGTGCTGGCCGGCCAAATCCGGCGCGGCAGCGGCCAGGCGATCGCCGCGGTGCTCTGGTCTTCGGATCTCCGCGGTTTCACGCGACTTTCCGACCGCTTGCCGGCCGAGCGGGTCATCCGCATGCTCAATGAGCTTTTCGACCTGCAGGCGAAGGCGATCACCGCCCACGGCGGAGAAATTCTGAAATTCGTCGGCGACGGGCTGCTCGCCATATTTCCCGTGGCCAGTCCCGCGGAACTCGCGCGAGCCGCCGCCAACGCTCTCGCAGCCGCCAACGAGGCCCTGGCCGAGCTTCGTGAGCAGACGCCGCCTGAAGGCGAACCGCCGCTCCAAATCGTCGTCGCGCTCCACTACGGCACGGTCATTTACGGCAATGTCGGCTCCGCGGATCGTCTCGACTTCACCGTGATCGGCCCCGCGGTCAACCTCGTCAGTCGCATCGAGGCCGTCGCCAAATCGCGCGATCTGCCTCTGGTGGTCAGCGACGATTTCGCCGACGCCTACGGGGAGAAACTGACCTCGCTCGGCCGACATCAGCTGAGGGGTCTCGATCAGCCCCACGAATTGTTCGTGCCGTCGATATAATCGATGCTGCGCGGGTCGCGATTGCAAACCATAGCGCAAGAGGCAGGCGCTTCACCTGCGCTCAGCGATAGCATCCGTCCCCGGGTGTTCCTTTTCGGGAGGTGGATGGCGGTTTGAAATAAGCGGATAGGCCGTCTATGCTTGCGCAATGCCTATCTCCCGAATTCCGCCATCGGAACCAACCGCCAGAGCATTGGCTTTTCGCGAAGAAGAAACGTTTTTTCGGAATCTTCTCGAGAAATGGGCGGATCATGGAGGGCGCCGTCACCATCTAGAGTTTCGCCTCGGTGAAGACTCCGAAGGATCGCCAGCAATTTGGATAACAATTTTTTCTCGAGACTCTGTCAAAACTTCGAAAGAGACTA
>DASXYQ010000310.1:0-17996 GCA_036502445.1 Roseiarcus sp.
GAAATGCGCCCGAACTCGCTCGCGGGGCGGAGGCGGCCGGCGTCGCGATGATATCGGTGCACGGACGGACGCGTTGCCAGTTCTACAAGGGCGATGCCGACTGGCGAGCCGTCCGCGCGGTCGTCGAAGCGGTTCGCGTTCCGGTCGTCGTCAACGGCGATTGCCGCGGCCTCGAAGACGCCCGCGCGATGCTGGCGGCGTCGGGTGCGCGGGCGGTCATGATCGGCCGAGCGGCGGTAGGTGCGCCATGGCGCGTCGGCGCCATCGCCCGCGCGCTGGAGGCCGGGGGGCCATTGAAGCCGCCTCCGCGCGCGATCCAACGGCAGGACGCGCTCGAGCACTTGGAATCGCTTCTGACGCGGATGGGGATTCAATCCGGCCTTCGACACGCGCGCAAACATTTGGCCGCTTACGCGGAAGCGGGCGGCGCATCGAGCGAACTGAGGCGCGCGCTGGTCACGACGGAGGATGCGGCCGAGGCGCGAGAACTGTTGGCGCGAAGCTTCGACTTCGACGATATTCGAGCGGCTGCATGAGCGGCGCGCGGCCCGACCCGCTGCGATTGTTGAACGCGCTGCCTCAGCCTGTCCTCGCAATCGACTCGGGGGGCGCCATTCTGGAGGTCAATATCGCCGCCGAGCACTTTTTCGACATGGGGCGAACCTCGTTGCTGCGCTCGCGGCTCGCCGATCTCCTGCCCTTCGGCTCGCCGGTTTTCGAACTCGTCGCGGACGCTATCGCAACCCAGGCGACGGTCAACGGGTACAAGCTCGACGTCTCGACGCCGCGCTCCGGGGCCGGCCGCGTCGTCGACGCGTTCGTGGCGCCGCTGCCGATGAGCGACGGGGCCGTGACGCTGTTGCTGCAAGAACGATCAATTGCCGAAAAAATGGACAGGCAGCTAACCCATCGGAGCGCGGCCCGCTCGGTGACGGCGCTCGGCGCCATGCTCGCCCATGAAATCAAGAATCCGCTTTCGGGCATTCGCGGCGCCGCGCAACTACTCGAAACTTCCGCCAGCGACGAGGATCGCGGACTGACCCAGCTGATTTGCGAGGAGACCGATCGCATCGTCAAACTCCTCGATCGCATGCAGGCCTTCTCCGACGAGCGGCCGATCGCGCGCGAGAGCCTGAACATTCACGCGGTCCTCGACCACGTGAAGCGGCTCGCGCAAGCCGGATTCGCCCGGCACATCCGTTTCACCGAAGTCTACGATCCCTCCTTGCCGCACGTGCTGGGTTCCCGGGATCAGCTGGTGCAAGTCTTCCTGAACCTGATGAAGAACGCCGCCGAGGCGGTCGGCGAGGAGAGCATCGACGGCGAGATCACCATTTCGACGGCCTATCGCCCCGGCGTGCGTCTGAAGATGATCGTCAGCGCCGACCCGGTGAGCCTGCCTCTCGAGATATGCATTCGCGACAACGGCCCCGGCGTTGCGCCCGAGATCGCGGCCAATCTGTTCGACCCCTTCGTCACCACGAAAGTCTCGGGCTCTGGCCTGGGACTTGCACTTGTCGCCAAGCTGATCGGTGACCATGGCGGGATCGTCGAATGTGAATCCCTTCCGCGGAGGACGACGTTCCGCGTGCTCATGCCTCTCGACACGCATCGTCCGCACGGCGGCGCACCGCGACTGGAGAAGAGTTGAACTCGGGGCCGAATTGTTTGCCAGCGCGCGCGCCGAAGGGGCATCTGAGTGGGTTTGAGTGTGGACGCCGTCTCTAGGAGTGAAGGAATGCCGTCCGGGCATATTCTCGTCGCCGACGACGACGCGGCGATAAGAACGGTACTGAATCAGGCGCTGTCGCGCGCCGGATACGAAGTGCGATCCACGGGCACGGTCGCGGGGCTGTGGCGCTGGGTCGCGGCCGGAGAAGGCGATCTCGTCATCACCGACGTGTTGATGCCCGACGACAACGCGTTCGAGCTCTTGCCGCGCATCAAACGCATGCGGCCGGACCTGCCGATCATCGTCATGAGCGCTCAAAACACCTTCATGACCGCCATCAAGGCCTCCGAACGGGGGGCGTATGAATACTTGCCGAAGCCCTTCGATCTGAAGGAACTGGTGTCGATCGTCGGGCGCGCCCTGGCGGAGCCCAAGCGCCGGCGCGAGGCGGCCGAAGAAGCGGCGCAGCCCACGGAGACCATGCCGCTCGTCGGGCGCTCGCCCGCCATGCAGGACATTTTCCGTTCGCTCGCCCGCCTCATGCAGACCGACCTGACGGTGATGATTTCGGGCGAATCGGGCACCGGCAAGGAACTCGTGGCGCGTGCGTTGCACGACTACGGGAAGCGCAAGACGGGCCCCTTCGTCGCCATCAACATGGCCGCGATCCCCAGGGATCTGATCGAAAGCGAATTGTTCGGCCACGAGAAGGGCGCCTTCACCGGAGCCAACGCGCGTTCGATCGGCCGCTTCGAGCAGGCAGAGGGCGGGACGCTGTTTCTCGATGAAATCGGCGACATGCCGATGGAGGCGCAGACCCGCCTACTCAGAGTGCTGCAGCAGGGTGAATACACGACCGTCGGCGGCCGCACGCCGATCAAGACCAACGTGCGCATCATCGCGGCCACCAACAAGGACCTGCGCTACTCGATCCAGCAGGGGCTGTTCCGCGAGGATCTGTTCTTCCGGCTGAATGTCGTGCCGCTGCGGCTTCCGCCGCTGCGCGAGCGCACAGAGGACATTCCCGACCTCGTGCGGCATTTCTTCCAGCGCGGCGTCGCCGAGGGTCTGTCGGCCAAATCGCTCGACCACGCGGCGCTCGACAGATTGAAGCGCTACCCTTGGCCTGGCAACATCCGAGAACTCGAGAATCTGGCGCGGCGGTTGGCGGCGCTCTATCCGCAGGAGGTGGTCACCGAATCTTTGATCGAGGCCGAGTTGAGCTTCGCCGCGCCGATGCAGAGCCTCGGTCCGTCGACTTTGAATGGGGCGGAACTCGCGGGCGCTTCGCGAGACCACGAGACGGCGAACGAACAGTTCGCCTCTGGACTCGAGCGCCACGTGAGCGACTTGTTTCGCTCGTTTGGCGATTCGCTGCCGCCCGTAGGGCTCTATCATCGCCTGTTGCGCGAGTTGGAGGCGCCGTTGCTCGCCGCGACCCTGTCGGCCACCCGCGGCAACCAGATCAAGGCCGCGGAAATTTTGGGTCTGAACCGGAACACGCTCCGAAAGAAAATTCGGGACCTCGATCTGAGGGGTCTGCGCGGACTCAAGTAGGCGCGCCGCGTTTTTGTCGCAATCTTGCAACAGAGTTGCCGAACGGCCACAAGGGAATCGCTCATCCCAGGCGAAGCGTGGCCGCGATCAGGGGACATGACCTCTAAATCCTACACGGGTAACGGCGAACCAACGGTTATCTTCTCCGATCCGACTCTGGAAAGTCGCGCCTCGCGGCGTTTTGGGCCGGTGGCGGTCGGCGCGGCGTTGATTCTGGCGCTCGCCACGTTCGTCATTTTCGCCGGGTTTTCCCCGATAATCCCGACGCAGGCGATCGTCCTGGCGATCCTGGCCGGTGACGGGCTGGTGACGTTCAGTCTTCTGATCCTGATCGGACTGGAACTGCGCAATCTGCGGGCCGCCCGGCGAGCGGCGCGCGCGGGAGCGCGTCTGCATTCGCGCGTGGTCGCGCTCTTCGCTCTGGTCGCGGCGATTCCGGCGCTCGTGACCGCGGTCGTCGCGACGGTTTCGGTGGAATGGGCGATCAATCCCGCCTTCATGAAGAACGTCTCGGACTTCATCAACGAAGCCGCCGCCTCTTCTCGGCTGTATCGGGAATCGCAGTGCAAAGCCCTACTGCGCGACGCGGAACTGACGGCTGACGATCTCGCGCAGAGCGCAAGCCTTTTGCATGACGATCCGAAGCAGTTCGAGACGTATTTGAACAGCCGGTCGCGCGCGCTGAATTTCGGCGTCGCCGCAGTCATCACGTCGGACGGCGGCGTCACCCAGATGGCCGAGGGCTCCGATCGCAAACTGATTGCCAGGCCCGCCGCGGCCGATTTCGCCGACGCCGCTGCGCGTCAACCGTTTTGCGGACTGCTCACCGGCGGCGACGTCTTCATCGCATTGCGGCCGATCGACGGAATCGACAAGACTTTCCTCTATGCGGGCCGCACGATCGATCCGATCGCGGAAAAGGTGGCGCGGGATGCCGACAACGTCACGGCTGCATTCGCCAATTTCGAGGCCCACAGACGAAACATAGAGCTGGGTTTCGCCAGCGTGTTCATCATGCTTTCGCTGACCCTGCTGATCTCCGCGGTCTGGATGGGCCTGACTTTCGCCAATCAGCTCGTCGGCCCGATCCGTCGCCTCATTCGCGCCACCGACGAGGTCGCCTCCGGCAATCTCTATGCGCAAGTGCCGACTCACAAATCCGAGGGCGATCTCGGCCATCTCGGGGAAACTTTCAACAAGATGACCGGGGAATTGCGGCGGCAGCATCAATCCTTGACCGCGGCCAACGCGCTCAACGACGAACGGCGCGCTTTCATCGAGGCCGCCTTGTCGGGAGTCCCGGCGTGCGTCGTCGGGGTCGACGAAAGCGGCGTCGTTTCGATCAGCAACGCCGCGGCCCAGCGGCTTCTGTGTCCCGATCCCGCCAGCGGCCCGCTGGTCGGTCGTCGCGTCGAGGACGTGCTGCCCAAGCTCGGCCAGATTCTGGCCGAGGCGCGCGCGTTGCGTTCCCGGCTGCATCAGGGCCAAGCCACATTGACGAGCAACGGTCGCGAGCGCCTCTTGAACGTGCGCGTGACCGGCGATCCCTCGCGCCCGGACCAGGGCGGCGTGATCACGCTCGACGACATCACCGACCTCGTCGCTGCGCAGCGCAGCGCCGCCTGGGCGGACGTCGCGCGGCGCATCGCCCACGAAATCAAGAATCCGCTGACGCCGATCCAGCTTTCGGCGGAACGCCTCAAGCGTCGCTATGGCCGGCATATCGTGGAAGGCAAGGATGTCTTCGACCAGTGCACCGACACGATCATCCGCCAGGTCGACGACATCAAGCGCATGGTCGACGAATTCTCCAATTTCGCCCGGATGCCGAAGGCCCGGCTGGCGCGCGACGACCTCTCCGATTGCGTGCGCCAGGCGATGTTCCTGGCCCGCGTCGGGCGGCCGGAAATCGCCATCGAGGAAGACCTTCCGTCCGATCCGCTCTGGGCCGAATTCGACCGACGGCTCATATCCCAAGCGCTCACCAACATCTTGAAGAACGCCTGCGAAGGCATCGACGCCCGAGAATCGTCCGCCGCCCAAGGCCGCATTCGCGTGACTCTCGGCGTCGACGCGGATAATCGGGCGCGCATCGCCATCAGCGACAACGGCAAGGGCTTCCCCAACCACGATCGACACAAACTCATGGAACCCTACGTGACGACGCGCGCCGAGGGCACCGGACTCGGCCTGCCGATCGTGATCAAGATATTCGAGGATCATCACGGCGGGATCGAACTCGTCGACGGCTTGGACCGGCCCGGCGGCTGCGGCGCGCAAGTCGTGATGACCTTTCCGCTTCGCGTCGCCTTCGCCGCGCCGGAACCCCTGAAATCTCCAGTCCGTGAACCGCTAGGCTCCCCCTGATGCCCACCGATATCCTGATCGTCGACGACGAGGACGACATCCGCGAACTCGTTTCTGGAATCCTCTCGGATGAGGGTCATGGCACGCGTCTGGCGCGCAATTCCGACGAGGCGCTGACCGCGATCGAGGCGCGCCGGCCGCATCTGATCCTGCTCGACATCTGGCTGCAGGGCTCGCGGCTCGACGGTTTGCAAGTGCTCGAGATTCTGAAGAAGCAGAACGCCAACGTGCCCGTGGTGATGATTTCGGGGCACGGCAATATTGAAACTGCGGTGACCGCGATCAAACTGGGCGCCTATGACTTCATCGAAAAGCCGTTCAAGGCCGATCGCCTGATCCTGGTCGCAGAGCGCGCGCTGGAGACCTCGCGGCTCCGCCGAGAGGTCAGCGACCTGCGTGCGCGCTCCGGCGCGACGGACCGGCTCGTCGGCGCCTCCGCCGTGGTGACCAACCTGAAGCGGATCATCGAGCGGGTCGGTCCCGCCAATTCGCGGGTGTTGATCGCGGGTCCCGCCGGCTCCGGCAAGGAACTGGCGGCGCGGCTGATACACGCCCATTCGGTTCGCGCCGAGGGTCCCTTCGTCGTCGTCAACGCGCCGGCGATCACTCCCGAGGGCATGGAGAGCGAACTGTTTGGCGTCGACGCCGGGCCGGATCGCGCCCGCCGCGTCGGCGCGCTCGAGGAGGCCCACGGCGGCACGCTCTACCTCGACGAAGTGGCCGACATGCCTTCGGAAACTCAGGCCAAGATCCTGCGCGTGCTGGTCGACCAGAATTTCAAGCGGGTCGGCGGGTCTGCGCCCGTTCACGTCGACGTTCGGATCATTTCGTCCACCAGCCGAGACCTCGCCCAGGCGATCACCGACGGGCTCTTTCGCGAGGACCTGTTTCATCGCCTCTCGGTGGTGCCGATCCGGGTGCCCTCGCTCGCCGAGCGACGGGAGGACATTCCCGAACTGGTTCAATTTTTCGTGGAGCAGGTCGCGACCTCGATGGGCATCGCGCCCCGGCGCATCGCGGCCGACGCGTCGGCGGTGCTTCAGTCGCATGACTGGCCCGGCAATATCAGGCAACTGCGCAACAACATCGAGCGGCTGATGATCCTGGTGGCCGGCGACCCCGAGGCGGAAATCACGGCGGCGATGTTGCCGGCCGAAATCGGCGCGCTGATCCCCGCGATTCCGTCCGGCGTCGGCGGTGAGAAACTGATGAGTCTGCCGTTGCGCGAGGCCCGCGAGGTGTTCGAGCGCGAATATCTCGTCGCGCAGATCAACCGATTTGGCGGCAACATCTCCCGCACCGCCGAATTCATCGGCATGGAGCGCTCGGCCCTGCATCGCAAGCTGAAGTCGCTGGGCGTGGATTGAGGGGAAGGCAGTGAGTTGGCAGTAGGAAATAGGCAGTAGGCATCGCAAGTTGAGCTCGCTGGGCGTCGACTACTGCCCACTGCCTTACTGCCTTACTGCCTACTGCCTGGCCCCCGACCCTTGACGCGGCTCCGCGCGCCGCGCATTCAGGCGCCTCGCGGCTTCAGGCCGATTGGGGTTTTGAGCTTGCAGAGTCGTTGGGAGCGGCGCCAACACCGGATTGAGTTCGCAGCGTTACGGCTCTTGGGGACGGCGATTGCGGCTCTGCCGCTGGAGACCGCCTCGGCGCTTTCGGGTAGGTGCTGGCGGCTGGTCGCCCCTCGGCTGAAACGCCACCGGCGCGCGCTCCGCAATCTCGCCCTCGCCTACCCCGAGATGGGCGAGGCCGAGCGCCAACGCATCGCTCTGGCGATGTGGGACAATCTGGGACGCACCTTCGCCGAATTTTTTCACATTCCTCGGATCATCGCGGAAGACCGGATCGCATTCGAGACGCTCGAACGATTCGAGGCGATGGGGGTGGGCGGCCCCTGTGTCGTTTGCGGGGAGCATCTCGGAAACTGGGAAATCCTGGCTTACTCGGGCGTGCGCTTCGGGATGCCGTACTCAGGCGTATACCGGAACCTGTCCAATCCGATGGTGGATAAATGGGTATGGGAAAAGCGCGCCCCGCTGTATCCGGGCGGCCTCTACAGCAAGTCGCCGGCTACCGCGCGCGCTCTGCTTCGCGTGGCGCGCGAGGGCGGCCATCCCGCGTTTTTCGCTGATCAGCGGGCCGGAAACGGCATTGCCGTGCCGTTCTTCGGCCGCCCGGCGACTTCGGTCACGTTTCCTGCGGTGATCGCGCGCACCGTCGGCATTCCGCTCTATGCGGGGCGCGTTCTGCGCCGGCCCGGGGTGCGCTTCACGATCAAAGTCGAGCCCGTCGAAGTTCCACGAACCGCCGACCGCGAAGCCGACGTACGCGTCGCGACCGCAAATCTTCAGGCGCGCATCGAGGAATTCGTGCGCGAGGCGCCGGAGCAATGGATGTGGGCGCACAACCGTTGGGATTGATCGTTCTCCCCTCCGCGTGAGAACCGGGAGGGTAGTCACCGCGCTCGCAATGACGGTGGGTGAAGGCCGGCTTGTGCGCGCTGGCCGGGTTCCCATATTCTCGTCATGTTCGACACCTCGCCCCATCCCGAATTTCTCCTCGCCCTCGATCCCGACAACGCCTCGAATGGCTCCGGCGCCCGCTCCGCATCGCTCGACGACCAGGCGCTCGACGCCTACTCGCGCGTGGTCACCAGCGTCGTCGACCTCGTCGGCCCGAGCGTCGTGCGGATCGACATCCGCCGCGCAGGCCGCGGCGGCGGGTCGGGTTCCGGCGTGATCGTTTCGCCCGACGGGCTCGCGCTGACGAACAGTCACGTCGTGAATGGCTCGCGCAGCGTCGCGCTGACCACGCTCGAGGGGCGGGAATATCAGGCGCGCGTGCTCGGCGACGATCCCGACACCGACCTCGCGCTGCTTCGCGTCGACGAATCGGTGAGCCTGCCCGCGGCCAAGCTCGGCGACAGCGGCCGGTTGAAGCGCGGCCAGATCGCGATCGCGATCGGGAATCCGTTCGGGTTCGATGCGACGGTCACGACCGGCGTCGTGTCGGCCCTCGGCCGTTCACTGCAGTCGCGCACCGGGCGGATGATCGAGGACGTCGTGCAAACCGACGCCGCGCTCAACCCCGGCAATTCCGGCGGCCCGCTCGTCTCCTCCGCTGGCGAGGTGATCGGCATCAACACGGCGGTCATCATGGGCGCACAGGGCATCTGCTTCGCCGTCGCCTCCAACACCGCCAATTTCGTCGCCGGCGAGATCGCGCGCCACGGCCGCGTCCGCCGCGCCTCGATCGGCGTCGCCGCCGCGACGACGCCGATTCCGCGCCGCATCGCGCTGCGGCTGGGCCTCGTCCAGACCTACGGAGCGCAGTTGATCGACATCGACCAGAGCGGTCCCGCCGCACAGGCCGGTCTGTTGACCGGCGACGTGGTGATCGCGCTCGACGGCAAGACCGTGACCGGCGTCGCCGACCTCGTCCGCCTGCTCGACGCCGACAAGATCAACCGCGCGGTCAGCATCGACTTCCTCAGGCGATCGGAGCAGCAGCGGCTCTGGATCGGGCCGGTAGAGCGCGTGGCGAAGGTTTCCGCCAGCGCGGGGCGGTGAGGTTTCGGGGTTGCGCGGCCGGCGGCGTGGCGCCATCAATGCTGGCGCAACGGCGCCGGAGACTTCCCATGGCGAGCTTACTTGTTCGCGGCCTGGACGACGAGTTGGTGAAGGCTCTGAAGGCAAGAGCAGTCGAGCACGGCCACAGCGCCAAGGCGGAGCATCGCCTCATTCTCAAAGAGGCGTTGGAACAACCGAGGCGGCGAAGCTTTGCGGAAATTCTCGCATCGATGCCCGACGTCGGGCGCGACGACGACTTCGAGCACGAGCAATCCAACATCAAAGCGCCCGACGGTATTTGATTGATGCCAATGTCGTGAGCGAATCTCGCAGGTGAGCCCGCGCCAATTCCGGCGTGATTGAGCGGCGGTTTCTCTAGGCGAAATACGTCGCGGCGTCGAAATCATTCGGCATCGGGGCGACGGAGGAGGCCCAGGGAGCTCGGCCCGCTTGCGAGTTCGGGCGATGTGGCCGCCCCGCTCACCCCTTCGGCGCCACCAGCGGCCCGGGCAGCGCCGCCTCCGCCTCCGCCCGCAGGGCGTGTTCCCGCTCGCCGATGAAGCGGCTCGCCAGAACCGCCCCGATCACTGCGCAGGCCAGCGCGGCGAGGCCGACGGGGCGGGCGTAGTGCTCGAAGGCGAGGCCGAGGAAATAGCCGCCGAGGCCGAATATGCTCGCCCAGACGATTCCGCCCATGGCGTTGAACAGCAGGAACTGCGGCCAGGGCATGCGATTGACGCCGGCCAGGAACGCCGCGAAGGCGCGCAGGATCGCGATGAAGCGGCCGAAGAACACGATTTTGCCGCCGTGGCGCATGAAGAGATATTGCGCGACCTTCAGCCGGCCCTCGTCGACATGGATCGCGCTGCCGTATTTATAGATCAGGGGAAAACCGAATTCCCGGCCGATCCAATAGCCCGCGTTGTCGCCGATGATCGCCGCCAGCGCCGCGCTGGCGATCACCCAGCCGATATGCAACGTTCCCTGTCCCGCGAAGACGGCGGCGGTCACCAGCGCCGTCTCGCCCGGAAGCGGGACGCCCGCGCTCTCGAGCCCGACGAGAATAATGACCGCGAAATAGCCGTAAGCGGCGACGAAATCATGGAGATGTTGGACGATGTGCATGCCGAGACTCTCGCGAAGCGGCAAACCGCCTGAGCGTCGAGTCTAGACCATCCGCTTCGCGCCGGTAAGGCGCCGCGCATTGGCCCGCACGGTCTTCCGCGCCGGCGCCATCGCCGCGTCGGCGACATCGACCCAGCCGTGCGAGACGTGGTCGGGCGAGATCACTCCGCCGAACGCCGCCTTCATCAGAAACGAGCCCCACGCGAGCTGTGCGGCCCACGCGCCCTCATAAGCCGCCGCGAGCTTTTCATGCACCATCAGCCGCGCTTCGCGCGCATGTTTTCCGGAAAGATCGAGCCCCGGCGCCACGAGGCCCGGCGTCCGCGCCGCGATCGTCAGCGCGGCGTCGATCCCGGATTGAGCGGTCTTCTTGGCGAGAGTCACCGAGCGGCGGGTCAAATGGTTCATGGCGCGTACTTTCTTTCCGATGCAGAATGGAGCCTGGGCTGAACGTCTATACGAGGCCAACCGTTCCATCGCGTTTCGCGGATTGTAGCCATCCAACCAAAGTACGGTACCGATTCCTGCGCATGCTAGCCATGCGCCATTCGTCGCCGACCGCCCGGAACCGGTCAGCCGCCGGCGTCAAATAAAGGGCAAAGTCAGGTCGGTGCTGTAGACGCGGTCGCTGACCGCGTTGGTTCAGCTTTGGTCTACTCTCGGTAAATAAGGCGCCCTGCGACGGCCGCGCTCAGCGAGCGCGGCTACAATTTCGCGTCCCCCCGGAGTTTGCCCCTCTTCGGCGTCAAGTCCCCAAGGCTTTGCGGTATTGGATGAAACCGGAGCGCTCCGCGATCTTGTCATAGAGGATGCGGGCCTGCGCGTTGGTTTCGTGGGTCATCCAGTAGACCCGTGGCGAACCGGCCTCGCGCGCCTTCTCGTAGACCGCCTCGATCAAGGCGCGCCCGACGCCCTGTCCGCGCGCTTCAGGCAGGGTGAACAGGTCCTGGAGATAGCAGACCGGCGCGATCATCCAGGTGTTGCGGTGGTAGAGATAGTGCGTCGCGCCGATCAGCCGGTCGCCGCGCTCGGCGACGAGCGCGTGCATCGGTTCGGCGGGATCGAAAAACCGCGCCCAGGCCGTACGCGTGACCTCGTCGCTGGGATCGTTTTCGTAGAAGAGGTGATAGCCGCGCCAGATCGGAAGCCACCGCTCCCGGTCGTCGGGGCGGACCGGTCGAATGCGGAATTCGGGCATGGCTTCTCCTCGCGGGGCGGAACCCTTCCCCCCTCGCGGGGGAAGGTGGCCCGAAGGGCCGGATGAGGGGGATCGAGCGGAGCGAGATGGCTTCCGAACGTTACTTCACATGGCGAAATCGGTTGGCGCGCTGTAGCCTGTCGCATATCCCGAAACTGAGCGGAGCACCACGGAGCCATCTCGCTCCGCTCGATCCCCCTCATCCGTCATTGCTTCGCAATGACACCTTCCCCCACAAGTAGGGGAAGGTGAGCGTTCAGCTCTTCACCCGCGTCCCCTTCGGATCGTAGAGCGGCTCGAAGCTGATGCGACACGGCCGGCGTTCCTGCGCCACGACCAATTCATACCTGCCGCGGAGCGCCCACTCCTCGCTGACGCCCTTTTCGTTCTTGACGTAGCCGAGGCCGATCGGCCGCTCTAAGGTATAACCATAGCCGCCGCTGGAGAGATAGCCGACCGGCTCGCCGTCGCGCAGGATCGTCTCGCGGCCGATCAGGACGACGTCCTCGTCGTCGCAGACGAAACCCGCGAGCCGCTTTTTCAGCGGCTCTCGCCGCGCCTCCAGCAGCGCCGTGCGGCCGAGAAAATCGCGCTTTCCGAGGCTCACCGCGAAGCCGAGGCCCGCCTCGAACGGATTGTCGTTGGGCGTGATGTCGGCGCCCCAGGCCCGGTAGCCCTTCTCGAGACGCAGCGACTCGATCGCGCGGTAGCCGGCGAGCGCGACGCCCAAACTCTCGCCTTCGTTCATCAGCGCGTCAAAAACCGCCGGCGCGTCGGCCGTCCGCATATGCAGCTCCCAACCGAGTTCGCCGACATAGGTGACGCGCATCGCGATCGCCTCGCGGCCGGCCGCCCCAATCTTTAGGACATGCCCGAAAGGGAACGCCGCGGCGGCGAGATCGTCCGGAGATATCCGGGCCAGCAACTCTCGCGAACGCGGCCCCATGACGGCGAGCGTCGAGCGCTCCTCCGTGATGTCGTTGAGCTCGATGTCGAGGCCGCCGGGTGTGTGATCGCGGATCCACGCCGCGTCGTGCGTCCGAAACCCCGTGCCCGTGACGATGGTGAAGCGATCGGCGGCGAGCCGCGCGACCGTGAGATCGCATTCGATGCCGCCGCGCGAATTCAGCAACTGCGTATAGGTCAGCCGCCCCGGAGGCTTTGCCACGTCGCCGGCACAGAGAAAGTCCAGCGCGCGCTCGGCGTCGACCCCGCTCACTTCGAATTTTGCGAACGAACTCTGGTCGAAAACCGCGACCCGCTCGCGCGCCGCGCGGTGCTCCTCGCCGACGGCGGCGAACCAGTTCTGCCGACCCATCGCGCATTCGTCTTTCGGCTCGACGCCGGGCGGCGCGAACCAATTGGCGCGCTCCCATCCGAGTTTCGAGCCGAATGCCGCGCCGCGCGCCTTCAGGCGATCATATAGCGGCGATACCAGGCGGGGACGTCCGCTCAGATATTCCTCGTGCGGGAAGGCGATCGCATAATGCTTCGCGGTCGCCTCGATCACGCGCTCGCGCAGCCAGTCTTTGTCGGCGTGCGGCGAGGAAAAGCGCCTGAGATCGACCGGCCAGAGATCCAGCGGCGCTTCGCCGCTCATCACCCATTGCGCGAGAACCCAGCCCGCGCCGCCGCCCGAAGCGATGCCGAAGGCGTTGAAGCCGGCGCCGACGAAGAAATTCGCGCATTCGGGCGCGCGGCCGAGAATGAAATTGCCGTCCGACGTGAAGCTCTCGGGCGCGTGGATCATCCGCCGCACGCCGACCTTCGCCAGCGCGGGCACGCGGGCAATCGCGTTGAGCATGTGCGGCTCGAAATGATCGAAATCGTCGTCGAACAGCCGAAACGCGAAATCGTCGGGAACGTCGCCGCTGGTCCAGGCCTGCGGATCGGGCTCATAGCCGCCCATCACGAGGCCGCCGACCTCTTCCTTGAAATACGTGCCGCGGTCGGGATCGCGCAGCGTCGGCGCGTCGCGCTCGAGGCCGGGAATCGGCTGGGTGACGACATATTGATGTTTCATCGGCTGTAGCGGCACGCTGACGCCCGCGAGCGCGCCGATCTGACGCGCCCATTGGCCGCCGCAGTTCACGACCTTGTCGCACGCGACGGAGCCAGAATCGGTTTCGACGCGGACGATGCGGCCCTTTTCGAAGCCGAAGCCGGCAACCCGCGCGCCCTCGAAAAACCGTGCGCCATGGGTCCGCGCGCCCTTGGCGAGCGATTGGGCGATGTCCGAAGGGCTCGCCTGACCGTCGGTGGGCAGGAAGCTCGCCCCGACGAGATCGGAGACGTCCATCAAGGGCCACATCGCCGCGACCTCGGCGGGCGAGATCAGATGCATCTCCATGCCGAAGCTGCGCGCCGTCGTGACGAGCCTTTTGAATTCGGTCATTCGTTCGGCGTTGGTCGCCAGGCGCAGGCAGCCCGTCATCTTCCAGCCCGTCGCGAGCCCCGTCTCCGCCTCCAATCTCTCGTATAGCGAGACCGAGTAGCGCAGCACCTGCGTGATCGAGGCGGAGGAGCGCAATTGCCCGACGAGGCCCGCCGCATGCCAGGTCGACCCGGAGGTGAGCTGGTTCTGCTCCAGCACGATCACGTCCGCGCCGTGGTCGCGCGCGAGGTGATAGGCGGTCGAGCAGCCGACGATGCCGCCGCCGATGACGACGATCTCGGCGTGGGCGGGAAGGTTTTCGCTCATTCCGGGAAGCCGAGCCCTTCGCCATGGATATCCCGGGCGCGCTCGAATTTCGCCCGGCAGCTCGCGGCATAGGCGGCGTAGTCGACGCCGGGCGCCGTCAGGTGAAGTTCGGAAACCATCGCCCAGAGCATTTCGCGCAAAGCCGAGGCGAGTTTCATCGCCTGGAAAGCCCGACGCGTCGCCTCGTCGGGCATTTCGTCTAAATAGAGCGTCAAGAGGCGCATCTCCAGATCGTCGTCATACTCGGCGTTGTCCGCCAGGTTGGCCAGATCGAACATCGGTGTGCCGAAACCCGCGTACTCCCAGTCGATCAGCCATAGGCGGCGGCCGTCGTCGAGGAAATTGCCGGGCAGCAGGTCATGATGGCCGAAGACGATCGGCATGGGAATCTGCGTCGCCTCCAACGCCGCCGCGAAGTCCATCAATCCGGACAATTGCGGAACGATATCGTGGCCGGCGGCACGCAAAGCATCGGCATAGTCGCGTATGACGTGGAAGACCCAGAACGCTCCAGCCTCGCCGCGGATCGCGACGTGCATTTCACGATGGCCGCGCCGTACCAATGCGACGACCGCCTCAATGTTTTCGCGCAGATCCGCCGCCGCGAGAGTGCGGCCCTCGACAAACGCCGAGACCAGGATGCCGTCGCCGACATAGTGGATCCGCGGCCCCAGACCCGCAACCTCGGCCGCGCGGCTCGCTGCGGCCTCTCGTCGTCGCCAGACATGATGAAACGGAAAGTCACGACCGAGCCGCGCGACATAGGCGCCCTCGTCGTCCGTGACCTTGAAGCCCGCGTTGCTCAGTCCGCCGCCCAACGGCGCGACGGCGGGCCTTCCGCGCCAACACGGTAGGGAACCCACGATCTCTTCGAGTTCGGCAGACACGACGGAAAACTCGCCAGGGACCTCGAAGGAGGTTCGAAGGGAGCTCACTTGTCAAGATAGGTAGTTTCGGCCGCACGACAACATTCGCAAGATCTGCTAAGATCGGACGGGAATGAGCTGACGGTCGGCCCTCCCATCAGGGGAAGGCTTCAAACGAGCGCGAACCGCCGATTTACGGTATCACCTTGATCGGAGCGCAAAGGGGGACGCGAATGTCGATGACATCGGGTACGACACGCGACGCCAGAACCCTGGCGCGAACGCCGTTGTTCGCCTCGCTCGGCGCAGAGGACATTCGCGCGCTCGACGCGCGCTGCCTCTGGCGGCGGGTGCCTGCGGGCGAGTGGGTCATCGACTATCAGGCGGACGGCCAAGATGTCTTTTTCGTCTTCAGCGGGCAGGCCCGCGTCGTCATCACGACGGGCGGACGCGAAATGATCCTGCGCGACATCAGGGCGGGCGAATATTTCGGCGAGTATTCGGCGATCGATGGCAAACCACGGTCCGCCGCGATTGTCGCGGTCTCGGACACGGTCGTCGCGCGTATGTCGGCGGCCTTGTTCTGGGAGGCGATCCACCGCCACCCCGGCGTCCGCGAAGGCGTTCTCAAGGAGCTCGTAGCCGATGCGCGAAGGCTCAACGAGCGCGCCACCGAACACGCCAATTTCGACGTGCGCCATCGCCTGTGCGCAGAGCTGCTTCGGTTGTCGCGCACGACCGGCGACAACCGCGTCGTCGTTTCGCCGCCGCCGACGCACGCCGAACTGGCCGCGCGAATAAGCACCCACCGCGAGGCGGTGACGAAGATTCTCAACGCGCTGGAGCGGGACCATCTGATCGCGCGAAGCCAAGGCGCGATCGTCCTGACCGACGTCGCGGGGCTTCGACGCATCGTCACCCACGAAACATGACGGGCGGGACGCGGGACCCCGCCATATCGGAAACGCCGCGGTTCACCGGCCGGCGAAGCCATGAGTGACGCTGTCGAGACTCGTGAGGTCCGCCTCGAGTATTTCGGACATCGTCCGCTCCCAGCCGTCCTTGCGCGCGGCTTCCTGGCCGCTCGCCGTCCGCCGGATCCCGCCGAGAACGGCCAAGCCAGCCAGCGCCGCGGCGATCGCGAGGAATACGATCGTCAACATGGCGCTCTCGGAGGCGTATCGCGTCGCCCGGTCCGCGTCGGCGCTCGCCATTGTGAGCGCTGCGGCGCGCGGCGCCGCTGTGACCAATCGCCCCTGGACGAAGTCGGCGACGTAATCCCCCTTGTGCGCCAATCCACTGATGGCGTAGTTGCGCATCAGGTCGGCGTCGCCGGCGGGCATCGCTTGCGCGTTGAGACAACCTGCAACAAGAGCGGCGCCGATCAGTCCCGGTATAAGCTTCCTGTTCATGTTCGTCCCTCGCGCACCGAGCCACCGATCGATAGCCTTTCCGAAGGTCGTTCTCGGCCCGGCTGCTGTTACACCGCCCAAATAGGACTCTGTTGACCGTCTCGCTGTGGCATTTCCCACACCGCGAACACGGCGCGCGCCGCGCGGCGGCTATCCCATCGCGCGAGGAGCGGGTATTGTCCTTTTCCGAGAGGGAGGCTCCGGCATGGAAACTGAACTTCGCCTGGATCACATCGCGCTTTCGGTCCGCGATCTCGCCACGAGCGTGAAATTCTACTCGGAAGTGCTGGGCCTGCCGGAGATCGAGAACCGGACCCGGCGTCCCACCATCCGATGGTTCGGAATTGACGGAACCCGCGCTTTTCACCTCATCACGGGCCGCGACGAACCACCGCCCGATCGGCCGCTTTCATCGCATTTCTGCCTGTCGACCCCGAAGTTCGACGAAACCCTGGAATGGTTGAGGGAAAAGGGCGTTACGTTCGTCAATCTGGCCGGCGAGGTTGGGAAATATTCGTTCCGGGCCGACGGCGTCAGGCAAACCTATTGCCGCGACCCCGATAATTATTGGGTCGAGATTTGCGAATCGGACGAGACCGGGAAGGTCGGGTAGGATCGCGCCAGGTCGCTCGAGCCGGTCCGTCGCGTCATCGAGGCGGCGGCGAGCGTAGCGCTTTCATAGCTCTGGCGTGCGAACAACCTCTACCGCTCCAGCCGATCAAGCGTCTTTTTCATCACGGTCATGCCGGCTTCCATCGCCCCGTCGATTTGACCCGTCATGGCGTCCGGCAGAAAATCGGCGATCCAGACGACGGCGGTAGTTTCGTCAGAGCGCGAACAGACCTGCACCGACGCATTGTAGTGCGTCGTTCGACCGCCTTCGGCGGTCCACACGAGCCGCCGCGAGGCCGCGTCTATCGTGACTATCGGCTCGCGCACCACCATGCCGTTGCCGAACGTCACGACGCGGGCGCCCGGCTCGAGCTTGGTATCGACGACGAAGCCGGGAACGAGGCGCGTATGCAGCGCCCCGATGTCGGCGATGGCCGCCCACACGTCTTCGGGCCTCGCCTTCGTCTCGATTTCTTTTCGAATCGAAGCCATTTCGCTCAACTCTCGCTGCTGGTGTAAGCCTCGATCCGGTAGCCGTCGGGATCGACGACGAAGGCGGCGAAATAATTGGGCCCGTAGTCTTCGCGCAGACCGGGCTTGCCGTTGTCGCGCCCACCCGCCGCGAGCGCCGCGCGATGGAAGGCGCCGACGCTTTCGCGGCTGGGCGCTGCGAAGCAAAAATGCAGCCCCGATTTCGGATCGGGCGGAACCGGGCTCTCGGTGAGGTAGAGCCAGAACCGAGCCGCGTCGCCGCCATAGCCCAGCGAGGTCTCCTCCCGGGCTCAGGCAAGCATAGCCCAGCGGCTTCATGGCTGCGTCATAGAAGGCTTTTGCTTTGGCGATGTCTCGAACACCGATCGAAACATGATCGATCATCTCGATTTCTCCGTATTCGCGGGCGCCGAGACGCCAAA
>DASXYQ010000311.1:0-3491 GCA_036502445.1 Roseiarcus sp.
CGAGATAGCCATCGAAGAAGGAATCAAATTCTTTGTATTCGGGAACCTGGACTACGCGCTGAAAAAATCAGGTTATCGTTCCGAATTTCGAACCGGTCACTATGACGGGAAGGGCCGTGTGGCCGAATGGATCCTGTTTCAGAATGTCGCCAACAGAGGTCGAATGGGCGCGGCGGTGTTCACTTCGGGCCCGTATATGGAGATGGCTATCTCGCCGCGAACGCCTATGACGCCAGCGATGGAGGATGGCGTTGTTACTTGGAGAGTGCCGCTGGGCAACGGCGCCGTACCGCATGTCGCTCTCGAGGATTGTGGCTACTATGTTCGCTGGCTCTTCGAACATCCGGAGCGTGCGGACGGCATGAATCTCGAAGTTGCGATCGAGCATGTCGGGTATGCAAATCTTGCCGCTGCGTTTGAGACGGTAACCGGACATCCAGCGCGATATATCGACGCGGATCTGGAGACGTATTGGAATGGCCCGTGGAAGGCGGTCGCCGATGCGCCTGCTGGATACAACGCGGACCCCAACGACAAGAGCACCATGAGTATCCGGGACAATTTCACGGGGTTCTGGAATGTATGGAAGCACGGGATCGTCAAGAGGGATTATGCCCTGCTGGATGAAATTCACCCGAATAGAATTAGAAGCGCCGAGCAGTGGCACCGAAGAGAAGATCAGTTGGGCAGGGAGCTTGGGAAGGGAAGTCTTTGGGAGAGGCTTCAGCCTGAGAACTTCCGCAAAGCGGTCCCAATTCTAAAGTTGGCCGAGGATCAGAGAAAAGGTAAGTTGTAAGGGATCTGAGGTGCGTTGCCCATTGCCCAACCGCTGGTTCGAACCGCGCTCTACGCGATTGCTGGATTCTGTTTGGGCCGGCGGCGAAGGTTTGCAGCGGCTTGTTCATCAGTTCGACCGTGAATGGTCGTGGTTCATAATTTTGGCGCTGACGAAGCTGTTCAGGTCGCTCGCATAGTCATCACCGTTGCCCGACATTCCTCACCCGAATGTCGGCATTCCATGCAGGCGCGCAGGGTGATCAAAATTGTACGCCGAAACACAGTTTTGGCCTTCGCGCCCTCGCGAACCTGCGCTAGCACTTGGGCGCGCAATTCGTTCACAGGAGTCTCGGGCGCTCGCGCTCGCTTGTCGGCCATGTATCGGTCGAACCGCGCGATCAAGTCATCGATGATCTCGGTTAGCCACGGCCAAGTCCGATCGACGGGCTTCTTAGCACGCAAGCAAACTGCTACGGCAACATGCTACGACTCCTGATGTAAACCACCTATAAGGCATTGAAAACTTTATCGACCACAAAATGGCTGGGGCGCCAGGATTCGAACCTGGGGATGGCGGAATCAAAATCCGCTGCCTTACCGCTTGGCTACGCCCCATCAGGCCGCGACGGCCGGCCCGGCGCTCGCGAAGCGCGCGGACCATAGTGTGGGCGGGCGCCGCCCGCAACACCTTTGGACCCGCGCTAGCGCAGGAACGCCGCCAGATCCGCGTTCGCGCCGCACAGCAGGACGCCGACGCGCTCGTCCCGCGCGGGATGATAGGCGCCGCTCGCCAACGCCGCATAGGCGGCGGCGCCGCCGGGTTCGGCGACGATGCACAGGTCCCGCCACAAATCGTGCTGCGCCTGACGAATGGCCTCGTCCGTGACGAGCGCGACCTCCGCCACTCCCGATCGACAGATCTCGTAACAGAGATCGCCGACCCGCCGGGCGCCGAGCGAATCGGCCGCGACCGATCGCACTTCGACGTCGACCGGACCGCCGGCCTCCAGCGCGGCGTGGAGCGCCCGCGAGCCCTCGGGCTCGACGCCAACCACCTTGACGCGCCGGGCGAACCACGCCGCGATTCCCGCGATCAATCCGCCGCCGCCGACGGCGACCAGCACCGTGTCGAGCGGCGGCGCGCCGAGCCGCGCCAGATCCCTCTCCCATTCCCGGCCCACGGTTCCCTGGCCGGCGACGGTCGCGGCGGAATCGTAGGCGTGAACGGCGAGCGCGCCCGACTCGGCGACATAGGCGTCGCAAAGCGCGAGCGCCTGGTAGTAGGTGGCGCCCTCGACATGTACATCGGCGCCAAAGGCTTTGATCTTGGCGATCTTCACCGGCGCGGCGATCTCCGGCACGAACACGCGCGCGCGTATCCCGAGCCGGCTGGCGGCATAGGCGACCGCGGCGCCGTGATTGCCGCCCGAGGCTGTCGCGCAACCGATCGGCGGGGCGGCGCGGGTCAGGAGATTGTTGAACGCCCCGCGCGGCTTGAACGAACCCGCATGCTGCAGGAATTCGAGTTTGAGCGAAATCGGGGGCGCTCCAGCGACCGCGGACGCGGTCTCGAGCAGCGGCGTGCGCCTGACATGCCCCGCTATGCGCGCGTGCGCCGCCTCGATTTCGTCCGGTCCGGGTTCATGCGATCTCATGGCCGCTCCTGTATCGGAATCACGTCCACCTCGACTTCGAGGTCGCGTCCGCCCGACGAGAGCACAACGCCGTCGACCGGCGGCACGTCGGCGTAGTCGCGGCCCCGCGCGACGACGACGTGATCGTCGCCCTCCGGAATCGCGTTGGTCGGATCGAGGCCGAACCAGCCGAAGGCGGGTCCGCACCATACGCTGACCCAGGCGTGCGAGGCGTCGGCGCCGGCGAGCCGGGGCTTGCCGGCCGGCGGAATCGTTCGGATATAGCCACTGACATAGAGGGCGGGCAGGCCGAGGCCGCGCAGCGCCGCGATCATGACATGCGCGAAATCCTGGCACACCCCGCGCCGCCGCGCAAACGCCTCGGCGGGCGACGTGTCGACTTCCGTCGCCTTGGAATCGTAGACGAAATCTCGATGGATGCGGCCGCTGAGCTCGGCGCTCGCCTCGTAGATCGGGCGGCGCGACGAAAAGCTGTCGCGCGCGTAATTCGTGGCCGCGTCGAACAGAGGCGCGAGGCGGCTGGGATAGATCGCGAACGCCGGCGAATCCGGACCGAGCGAGCCCGTCGCGGCGGCGAGCTCGGTAACGCTCTCCCAAGGCGGCGTCAGCGCGGGCAATGGCGGCGCCGAGCGCTCGACCCGCACGCGCGAGATCGCCTCGATCACGAGTTCGCGATGCGGCGCATCGATGCGAATGCGGGTGACGCGATTGTCGAAGACGTCGGTGCGCTCGCTGCGCATCTGCGGCGCGGGCTCGACCTCGATCCGCGCCGCCAGCACGCTCTGGCCCTCCTCCTGCCTCGGCCAGAGGCGCAGTGCGCAGGCGTTGACCGCCACCGACCCGCCGTAGCTGTAACGCGTCAGATGGGTGACGTCGTAGATCACGCGAGGCCCAGGATTTTCTCGGCGCGGGCTTGCGAGGCGCCCTGCAGGAAATATCGCACCGCGATCGCCTCGGCCAAAGTCGCCAGCTTTTGCTCGAACGCGAGGATCCGCTGGTCCTCGATCTCGTCGGCGTATTCGGCCGCGAGTTCCGCGCTCAGCAGGGTGGCGAGCCGCA
>DASXYQ010000312.1:0-3471 GCA_036502445.1 Roseiarcus sp.
GTTCGAAGACCTGGATGACGGGCGCGGGCGGCTCGTCGCCGCCGACCATGTCGAACGCAATTTCTGCGCCGCCTCCGGCCGCCTCCCGCAACGCCGCCGCATCCCCGGCGGGGTCGCCCGTGAGGGCGACTGGTACGACCCCCTCGCCCGCCACTCGCGCGAGCCTCTGCAGTTTTTCGGCGTTGCGCCCCGCGGCGACCACGCGACCGGCTCCCATCGCCAACGCCAACAGAACCGCGGCGCCGCCGTAGGCGCCAGTCGCGCCGTTCACGACGAGGGTCTCGCCAGCCGCGAGCCGGCCGCGGACGAGCCCGCCATACGGAATGACGAAACGACTCACCGCGGAGAGCTGCGCCGAATCGAGGTGCTCGAGGCCGTCCGCCAGAGCAACTGTCGAAGGCGGAACGAGGACGTATTCAGCGAGCGTTCCATCCGGCCAATCGGCTTGCATTCTCTCGCTCTCGAGGGAGGTGATGCCGATCAGGATTTGCGCGGGGTCTGGAACATTCTCGGAGGAACGAAACAGCGAAGCGACAACTACGCGTCTTCCCCGCGACAATCGCCAGACGTCCTTCCCGACCGCCTCGATGACGCCAACACAATTGCCCCCAGGCGTAAATCCGCCCTCCGGGACATGATACGACGGCAGACGCCCTTCCACGTAAGGCTTGATGTACGACATCAGAGTAGACGCCTCGATGCGAACCAGGATGCTGCCAGGGCGCACCTCCGGCATCGGCACGTCCTCAAACCGCAGTTCGCCACCGAGACGGTCGAGCCGCCAAGCCTTCATTGTCATGGATCGTATCACGCCGTTGCCCTTCACCTCGGTTCGAGCATCAGTTCCTTCGCGCCCGCCCTCTGAAGCTCCGCCTCGGTCCCCGCCAGCGGAATCGACTTGACGTCGATCCACAGCGGCATCAGATCCCGATAATGCGGGGAGAAGATGTGGCCGGATTGGCCGGTCGTGATCATGAAGCGCGACTTGCCCGGATCGGCGAGATCATAGAGCCCGCGAAAGCCTGCGGCGTGGGTGCGCGCGAACGGCATGTCCTTGGGGACGTCGAAGCCGCCGCCGCGATCGAGCGTGTAATAGTCGCCGCTCGACGGCATCGAGAGATCGGAGATCCGGTCGAGCAAGGGAATGTGGCTGTAGACCTTGTGTCGCAAAATCGCGACATGTTCGTTTCCCCAGGCCCACTTGCTCGTGTCGGCGCCATCGCGTTTGACGAGCTGCGCGAGACCCTCGTCGAGCGCACGCGCCAGGGTCAGCCGGCAGTCGGGATCGGGCTTGCCCGGCGCATCGCACCACGACGGATGATCCTTGATCAGCGAAATCAGGGTCGTCGCGTCGAACGGGCCTTTGTCGTCGAGATCGACGCCGGTCTTCTGGATCAACAGGATCCTGTGCAGCGCGCTCAGGAAGGCCTCGAAGATCAGCGGCTCCGCGCGATCCTTGTCCATCATGCCGCCCCATCCCGCCAGCAGCGCCAGCGCCTGGCGCGCGCGCTCATTGTCGGGCTTTACGGATTCCAGCAGCGGCAGCAGGGCCAGCGCGGCGAGCGAGACGTGGTCCGCCTGCATCGCGGCGGAGGTCTCCAGGCTGTGCTTGTCGGTTGCGTCGAAGAATTGCTGGATGCGGCGCGCGCGGAACGCCTCTTCCCAATCCCGGCCGAACATCGGCTCGCGATCGGGCGGCACAACGGC
The DNA here is from genome assembly GCA_036502445.1 of Roseiarcus sp. Classification (GTDB taxonomy): domain Bacteria; phylum Pseudomonadota; class Alphaproteobacteria; order Rhizobiales; family Beijerinckiaceae; genus Roseiarcus. The sequence continues at coordinate 1,708 of DASXYQ010000312.1, forward strand.
GTTGTTGGCGTTGAAGACGAAGCCGACGGGCGGATTGTGCAATTGCGGAAGCTGCTCGAACGGCACGAAGCCGGTCCAATCGGTCGCTCCCGCGGCGCCGTCGGTCGGCGCCAGCCCGTCGCCGGACTTGCGCAGCGGCACGAGGCCGGGGCTGATGAAGCCGATGTCGCCAGAGGCGTCGGCATAGACGAGATTCTGCGTCGGCGCCTGATAGAGCCGCAACGCGGCGAGGAACTCCTCCCAATTGTGCGCGCCATTCAAGCGCATCAGCGCTTCGAAAGTCGTATCCTTGTCACCGAGGCCGGTGAACGCGAGCGCCATCGCCTTGCCAGGACCCGCGAGATCGGCGAGTTCCGGACTGGCGTCGGAGAGCACCGGCCCATGGCGCGTCGCCCGCACGCGCAGCGCAACGTCCGGACCGCCTTTTACATGGATCGTCTCGTCGCGCGTCTCGAACGGCTTGGGTCCATCGGGCGTCAGATATTGCGCGGAATTGGCGGGATCGACGGACTCGACGAACAGATCCTGCGTGTCGATGTCAGCGTTGGTGAAGCCCCACGCGATCGATGCGTTCTGCCCCAAGAGCACGATCGGCGCACCGGGCACGGTGGCGCCCTTGACGGCGCCCTCGGGCGTCACGATGCGCGCGAGATACCAGAGGATCGGGGCGGCGAGTTCCAGGTGCGGATCGTTGGCGAGGATCGGCTTGCCCGTCGTCGTGCGCGATCCGGCGACCACCCATTCGTTCGAAGCGCTGTGGCGAAATGGAAACAGCTCGCCCAGTCGGGCGTCCGGCTCGTCCGCGGCGGCGTGGCGCGAACGCAGCGCCGGCTGCGTCGTAATCGGCCAATCCGCCGGCGGCGCCGGAAAGATCCAGCTCGCCTGCTCAGGCGGGAGCTTCCGAGCAAGCTCGGCCCGCATGACTTCGAACCTCTGGTTGTGGCCGAGCTGCCAAGCCATCAGCTTGCCCCAGACCAGCGAGTCCGCCGGCTTCCAGGGCTCCGGCTTGTCGCCCAGGATCATGAATTCCGGCGGCAGGGCGCCGGCGTGCGCATCGAGAAACGCGTTGACGCCGTCGACATAGGCATGCAGGCGCGCCTGTGCGAACGGGGAAAGCGCCGCGAAGCTGGATTCAGCGAGCCGATAGAGCCCGAGCGTGCGGATGAAGCGATCGACCCCGATCAGGTCCGGCCCGGCGATCTCGGCGATCCGGCCCTGGCCGACGCGGCGCTGGATCTCCATCTGATAGAGCCGTTCGCTCGCGTGGAGCCAACCGAGCGCCCGTGCCGCGTCGTTCATGGTCGCGGCGAAGATATGCGGCACGCCATACTCATCCCGCCAGACCCGCGTCTCGGCCGAAAGCCCCGGCAAAGCCGCGGTCCCCGAATAGGCCGGCATCGCTCGCCAGAACAGCCAAGCGCCGGCGGCGACCGCGACGAGAACCAGCACGACGACGAACTGCGCCAGGAACTTGATCAGACGAAAGAGCATCCTCGAATCCTTCGCTCACCCTAAGCGGAGATTTGCGGCTGGGGCAATGGACGGCGGGCCGGCGCTGGAGCGGGCGAACTATCGGAAGGCGGCTAGGCGATGCCCGAGCGTCATTGCGAGCAAAGCGAAGCAATGCAGACTAGTACCTCGATTCCTTGAATCCGCACGTATCGAGGGGATTCCATAGGGATAGGCCAGCTATTATATAGCTCTCGGTGATTTGTTGGACCGGGAGAAATGGAGATGGCCGCGCCTCGGCGTGTGATCGAGTTG
>DASXYQ010000313.1:0-10210 GCA_036502445.1 Roseiarcus sp.
GCGGTTCGCTGATCGCGCCGAACTGGGTGCTCACCGCGGCGCATTGCTTCGCCGGAACCCGCAAGCCGGAGGATTGGACCGTCGTCACCAACATCGCCAAGCTTACGGTGGAGGGCATTCCGGAAGGTTCATTGCGGCGAAAAGTAGCAAAAGTCGTCGTGCACGAACAGTATGACACGGAAAGTCACGCAAACGATATCGCTTTGCTACAACTCGCCGAGCCGCTACCCAACACGACTATCTCCTTGCAGCTGACAGGCGACAAGACGATTGAAGGAGCCGACCGTTCCGTCACGATTGTGGGCTGGGGTCGGACACGCTGGCTCCAGCAGAAGAAGGACGCGCAGGGAAATTCCGTCTGGATCGACGGCATGACGCAACAACAGGTGGACCCCTCGAACTTTCAGCCCTCGGAATTGCGCAAGGCCTCGATCCCGCTCGTCGATCTCGAGAAATGCGCCAAAATGGAGCAGGGCATCAAGGGGGTTGTGGTCGACACGCGGGTCTTGTGCGCTGGCCTCCCGGAAGGAGGCCGGGACTCCTGTCAAGGCGACAGCGGCGGTCCGCTGATGACACAAATCGATTCAGACCACTGGCGCCAAATCGGCGTAGTCAGCGTCGGATTGCATTGCGGCGAGGTGAAACTTCCCGGCGTCTACACGAGGGTCTCCGCTTTCGGCGACTGGATTCGCGGCGTCGTCGGGGGAGATCTCGTGGTCGCCGCCCAAGCGCCCTCGCCGCCTGGCGCGCAGCCGACGTCGCCGCCCGACGCGCAGCCGACCTCGCCGCCCGACGCGCAGCCGACGTCGCCGCCCGACGCGCAGCCGACTTCGCCGCCCGACGCGCAGCCGACCTCGCCGCCCAACGCGCAGCCAACCTCGCCGCCCGACGCGCAGGCGGCGTCAGCCCCAACCCCCGCCAAGGCTCCGATTTCGGACCCGGCCCTAGACAATGCCGCTGGCTTGACGATCGCCTTCGAACAAGGCGACGACGTCAAGGTGGGCGACATCGTCGACTATCGCGCGACCACGAAGAAGCCGGGCTATCTGGCGATCTTCGACGCGACGCCGGACGGCAAGCTGACGCAGGTCTATCCCAACGCCCTCTCACTTCGATCGCCGACGGGTACGCTGGAATCGAGCCGGATGGATCCGAGCCAGCCCGTCGTCGTGCCAAATTACAAGAATCCCTATCGAGGCTTCAACGTCCGCATAACCGAGCCGCGCGGCCAGGGGACGATCGTCGCGGTGCTGAGCGAGAAGCCGATCAGCGCCCTGGATACGCCCGACAAGCCGAAAACCTTCGCGACGCCCCAGGCCGCGCGCGCCGCGATCCGGCGCATCCATGACGAATTGGCCCGAAATCTAGGGTTCGTTGCGGTTGGCGAGGGACATGGGAAGGCGGACAAAGCGGGCACGGCGGGCGAGGGACATATCAAGGCAGGCGCGCCGGGCAGCGAGGGACATATCAAGGCAGCCTCGGCGAGCAGCGAGGGACATGTCAAGGCAGGCATCGCGGGACATCCCGACTGGTCGATCGCGATTCACAAGTATACGATCCACTGAGGCGTCAGGGTCGCGAAACCCAGCGGCGCAAATCAATGCGTCGACCCTTTCGTCGACTTCGCGCCCTCGGCGACGCGGGCGCCTCGGGGCATCCGCCCTGGTCGATCGCGTCCCGCGGATATAGAGTCTATTGACGAAAAGATCGGTATAATGTCCTTTTCCGTCCACACGGAAGGGCAACTCCGCCGCTAGGGCGGGCCGACCAGGGGAGGGTCGCTTGCGCAAGATCGTCGCGTTTCCAGCGCTTCGGCTCGACCGCCTGTTCGGCCCACGTCGGCAACAACGCCTATCAGCATGTCGAACCGCCGCGAGCGGCGGTCGCGGACGCGATGGGCTTCACGAGCGTGTCGTGCGGGAAGGGCTTTTCCGAATTCGAGGGATACGATCTCTCAAGCGGCGATCTGGACGCGGCAATCCGGGCTTCGTCGACTGCTGGAGCGACGGGACGCAGAATTATCTGATCGGCGTCGATGCGCCGGCCCGCGCGAGCGGCGAAATGCTCGCGCGCGTCTCGACGCCGATCCGCAACGTCGCCGGCCAGTCGCCTCCCAACGATTGGGAGGGTTAACAAGATTAAGGAGGGTTGCTCAATCGACACGTTTGCCGCGCCGCGCTAGCTTTCAGATCGACGGCGCAACGCCAAGCGATCACCCGGGGACGGCAAAGCCCCCGAGACTGGCAGGGGAAACGACCATGCGCGAATTTCTTCGTCTGGACAGCAAGCCACGGGGGAGCTGGGTTCTGCGCTCCTCGACGAGCCTTGTCGCTCTCGCGCTGACGGCCGCCGCGCCGTCGTTCGCGGCGAACCAGGGCGACCCATCCCCGTTCAGAATGGCTGTCGAGCGGCCGCAGAGATGGGCGCAGGCGTCCGGCTCCCCGTCCGCCGGCGGCGATGTGCGCATCATCAACGGCGAATCCGCCAGCATCGCCAATTGGCCGAGCTTCGTGCGCGTCGAGGTGCGCTTGAGCGCCGGGAAGGTCGCGATGTGCGGCGGCGCCGTCGTCGGCAGGCAGTGGGTTCTCACGGCGGGTCATTGCGTCGAGGGCCACGCGCCGGAAACCTTCACGATCACCGAGGGAGTCGACGACATCCAGCAGGCAGGCCACGCGCTGCGCGTCGACCGCGTCGTCTTGCACGAGGGCTTCCATCACGACAGTCATGACGCGCCGCGCAACGACATTGCGCTGCTGCATCTCGCCTCCCCCGCGCAAGCGCCGAATCAGAGACTGATCCCGAAGTCGCTCGTCGACAGGGCCGCCCTGGTCGGCGCGAGTGTCGAAGTCGCCGGCTTTGGCCTCACGACGCCGCAGACCCTCACGGGGGGTCAGCAAGGGTCGAGCTCGAACCACCTGGAGCAGGTCGCGCTGCCGATCGTGACGCGTTCGGAGTGCGCGCGGGTTCTCGCCACCGCGCTGCATGCCTCGCCCGGGGATCCCGCGCCCGTGGACGAAACCAATCTCTGCGCGGGAGACCCCTCGCGCGGAGGACGCGATTCCTGCAACGGCGACAGCGGCGGACCGCTGGTCGAGAATATGGATGGCCGACAAGCCCAGATCGGCGTCGTCAGCTGGGGCGCGGGCTGCGGACAGAAGGCGACCGTCGGCGTCTATACTTCGGTGGGCTATTTCGAGAGCTGGATTCGCAGCTTTGTGACGGACGCCGATTTCGCAGCGTCTGTGGAATCCGCGGCGCCACCGTCACCCCCTCCACCGTCGCCCCCGGCTCCGCCGCCGCCGCTAGCTCCGCCGCCGCCGCCCCCGGCTCCGCCGCCGGCTGCGGAAGTCGCCCAACCCTGCAACCTGCCGTCTACGCCCGTGGTCACGACTGTTCGCCTCGAGGTGGTCGAGGGAGACAAGCTGCCTATCGGGTCCGCGATTCATGTGCGGGCGACGCCGTCGGTGACCGGTCAATTGGCGATCTTCAACGTCGACCTCCAGACCTGCCACACGGTCCAGGTGTTCCCGAACAACGTCAGCCGGGCCGCGGGTATCGGGGCCGTCGTGAACGCCGGACAAACCCTGTCCATCCCCTCGCGGGACGAATTTGTTCTGAAGGTCGGCGCCCCGGCCGGCGTCAATCGACTGTATGCGGTGATCGTTCCGACAAGCGTTCGAATCGACGATCTGGCGACCCTGGGGGCGGACATGCGCGCGCTCACGAACGCGCCCGCGCTTCTGCAGCAGCTGCGCGCGCGGGCCCGGGCCTCGTCCCCGGACGCGGCCAAGCTCGAGGCGGTGGGAGTCCATGACTATGAAATCGTTCGCTGAGGGCCGCCGCCACGAGAACGTGGACGAGTCCGGCCGAGCGGCCGGGCGCCGCGGTTCCGTTCGCGGCGAAGTTGCCTCCGCGGTTGCGGGGTTCTGGGCTTCCCAGAGTTTGGGAGACTTCCTTTCGACTTTGGGCCTCGGCGACTGCCCAAGCCGCCCGGAGCGTGTCATGGTGATCGGCAGGCAGGATCGCGTAGAAAAAACCGCTTCACGCTTTCCATCGCCAGGAGGGATGTTCATGAACGGGTTCATACGCCATGCGGCCGTCGCCGGGGCGCTCGCCCTCGGCCTCTCCGCCGGGGCGACCGACGGCTTGGCCCAGGGCACGACCAGCAAAGATCTGAACGTCGAAGCCGCGCCGCCGCCGCACTGGCAGCCGCAGCCGCACTGGCGGCCGGCGCGACAGCCGCACGGGCCGCCGCACGGGCGGCAAGCGCGGCCGGTTCAGGTTTCGCTCATGACTGTCGGACCCTCGGTCCTTTCGATCGGCGAGCCCCTGCGGTTCCGCATGGCTTCGCTGGCGTGTGAGGGTTATGGGCAGCTCTATGTGCTGAGCGCCTCGGGACGTTCGCAGCTCTGGCTGGAGAACGTGCGTCTGCACACGGGTCAACCAATCTACTATCCGAGTCCCGGCCTGATAGTGCGGGCTGCGCCGCCGGCGGGCGACGAAACCGTCCTGTTCGTCGTCACGCGGTCGCCGTTCCACGGTTTCGTCGGCGGCCCGTCAACGACGCCATTCGATCTGCAATACACGCATGTTGGCCTTCGCGCCGCGATTCAGGAAAGGCTCGATGCGATGCCCCGTTCGGACTGGGCCATCGCCGAGGTATCCGTCAGAGTCCAGGAGTAATCCCGGAAACAGCAACCACTCGTATCATCTAGCAATGCTCAGGAGACTAAAATGCGAATCTCGAAATATCTCGTTACAGCTTCTGTATTGGCGCTCTCAGCGGCCGTCGCCTCGGCGGAGGAGACTCAGCCGCGCGATCTCACGGTGGAGCAGGCCCCGCTCGCTCAACTCATAGCGCCCCACGCCGGGCCGCTGCGAACGACGATCGTCGCCGATCACCCCGACGCCGTCTACGCCCTCGGTGAATTCGTCCACCTGACGGCCATCAGCAATGAAGACGCCTTTGTCACCGTGTGGGACATCGGCCCTTCCGGCCAGACGACGCTACTGTTTCCGAACAGATTTCAGCCCGACAACCACGTATTCGCCAATCGACCGGTAGAGATCGCCGGAGGTTTCACCGGCGCGCAGATCGTGGTCCAACCGCCGACGGGAACCGAGCTGATCAAGGTCGTCACGTCGACCAGGCCGATCCCCATCGTGCCCGATACGCAACTCTTGTCGGGCAGCGGACCATTCCGGACCGTCGACGGCGGCGTCAGGGCTCTGATGCGCGATCTCCAGGTCGTCGCCGGTGGGCCTCCGCCGGGGGACACGTTGGTCGCATTCAATAACTTCGCGCTCTATACGGTCCCCTACCGCGCCCCGCCACCGGCGCCTTCGTTCGCTTACGCGCCACCGCCGTCGGGGCTCGCCTACGCGCCCGGACAGCCGTTTCCTCCGGGCGCCGGGCCTCGCTTCACGGTTCCCCTCGATCAGCCGTTCCCGCTGCTCATGGCGGCGGACAAGACGAACTACAGGATCGGCGAAAAGGTCACGATCGCCGTGACGCCTCTGGCGCCGTGCAATCTTACGGTGCTGGAATTCAACACGCTGGGCCAGACGCGCACCTTGTATCCCGCCCCGGGGGCGCCCAACCCGCTGACGCCGGCGCAGGCGTTGTTTGTCAGCGGAGGCCCGTCGCCGATGGTGCTGCAGATGTCCGGGCCTCCCGGAATCGAGCAAGTGGTGGCGTTCTGCTCGGCGGCTGACGCCGGCGCGCCGTCGGCTCCGGGGGCGCCGCCGCCGGGAGCGCCGGGAGCGCCGCCGCCGGGAGCGCTGCCGCCGCCGCCCGGACCGGGAGCGCAGCTGGCGCCGCCCGCACCGGGGGCGCAACTGCCGCCGCCGCCGCCGCCAGGCGCGCCGGGCGCGCCGGGCGCCCCGCCCGCCGACCCGTCGGGCTTTTCGCGGGATCTGGCGGTCGTCTCCGCTCCGCGTCCCGGGACGGCGACGGCCAGCGTCGTCTTCACGGTTACACCCTGATCGAGGCGCGCGCCCTGACAGGGCGCGCGCACCGCCCCTCGCGGGCCTGTTTACTGGAGACTTCCATGCGTCGATCGATCGCAATCATCGCCCTCGCCTCCGCGCTTTCGACGGCGACGGGGGCCGTCCTCGCCCAATCAAACGACGCGGCTCCGGCCTCCGCCCCGTCCACGCCGGCCCCCTCCGCCCCGTCTACGCCGGACCCGTCCACGCCCGCCCCCTCCGCGTCGTCCACGCCCGACAACGCCGCGCCGAACAAAGAGACCCGGGCCGGCATTGCGGCGGCGCAAGCCAAGCTCGCCTGGCACCTCATCAAAGACGCCGCGCCCGGCGTCGATTCGACGATTTCGCCGGCGGGGCTCGCCTCCGTGTTTTCGGTGCTGAGCGACGGCGCAGACGCCAAGATGAAGAACGCCATCGTCAAGGCGATGGGCTTCGATAGCTCTGCGGACGCGAAACTGGGCTTGGCCGCGCTGAGCGCGGCGCGGCAAAACGCCATTGCCGCCGACCCGGCGGTGTTCGTCTCGAAAGATCTGATCGTCTTCGCGCCGACCGCGCAGCCGAGCCCGATCTTTTTGGCGGGCCTAGGGGCGTTGAACGTTCAGTACTACGTCGACGATCTTTCCAAGATGGAGGCGGTCAAAAAGATCGATGGCTGGGTCAACGATACGACGAAGGGCGCGATCCCGGAAATTCTCGGTCAGCCGCTGGAGAAGGCGGACCTGGTCGCGCTCAACGCCCTGCATTTCAAGGCGAAATGGGCCACGAAGTTCGATCCGAATGCGACCATCGAGACGCCCTTCACGGGCGCCGATAAGAAGTCCGACAAGGTCATGATGATGCATCTGCCGGAAGCCCAGCAGTCGTTTCGACAGGAGAAGGATTTGATCGCCGTCGATCTACCGTTCGGCGGCGACCGGTTCTCCCTGATCGTCGTCACCTCGACCAAAGCGCCGAAGACGGCGAAGGAATTTTCCGAGGCGGCGACGTGGCTCTCCGGCGAGGGGTTCGCGCTCCATAAAGGCGACATCGGCTTGCCTCGACTTTCCCTGCAGGCCAGCTCCAGTCTGCTGCCGGCCTTGGAGAAGGCCGGGCTCGCCGACGGGCTGAAATCGCCAACCGCGCTAGCCGCCTTCGGGGCCGGCGCCAAGCTGACGCAGGTAGCGCAGCGCACGATGATCGACGTCGATGAAGAGGGCGCGGAGGCTGCCGCCGCCACCGCGGTGATCGTCGGACGCTCGCTGGAGATCGACGATGCCTACCACATGGTCGTCGACAAGCCCTTCCTGTTCGCACTGCGCGACCGTCAGAGCGGGCTGATCCTGGTCGCAGGATACGTCGGGCATGCGCCGAAGGGAAAGGGGGCGTAGGGCAGGGCGGGTTGCCGACAGCGGGCGCGCACGGCGTTGTTACGCCTCGCCGCCTTCGCTCGGTTTCGGCAAAGACTCGCGCGCGGGGTTCTAGGCGCGCCGCCGAATGCTAGCGAGCGGGCCCAGCACGTGGGGCGCGGCGTCTGCCCTCCGGAATGATTGGCGTCCTCGCAAATCGATCGCGAAGGCGCGGATCTGCAACAGAGCCGGAGGTTGACACGATCGGACACGGGCGGCATGTTCCGTCTGCGCCTCCGCGGCGTCGATAATCCGATAGTCACGGCGGCGATGCGGGGGAAGACACGCGCAGCATTTGGGCGTTTGGGGGGACGTTCGCCAAGGCTAGCTTCAGGTTTTTATCATGCGGGAGGGTCCCATGTCCTGGCGCTTCGGTTGGTTAGCCCTGGCTGCGTTCATGGCCTTCGCTTCCCCAGTGGTCGCGGCAGATCGAGATTGGGATGCGTGCTCGCAGAGCAGCAGCGGCGGTCAGGACTGGGACAGGCAAATTACTGGCTGCTCGAACATCCTGTTCCGCGGAGCCAGGGAAACGATCGTCAAACGCGCCGTCGCGCTCAACAACCGCGGACTGGGGTATGACAACAAGGGCGACCACGACCGCGCGATCGTGGATTACAACGACGCGATTCGCCTGCAGCCGAACTTCCCCGTCGCGTTGGTCAATCGCGCGTACTCTTACGAACTCAAGGGCCAGCACGAACAGGCCATCGGCGATTACAACGAGGCGATCCGCCTAAAGCCGGACATGGCCTTTGCGTTCGCCGGTCGTGGGTTGGTCTACAAGGCGAAGGGCGACCACGATCGCGCGATCGCGGATTACACCGAGTCGATCCGCATCCAGTCGGACGCCTACACGTTCCGCAATCGCGGCGAGGCGTACGCCGCCAAGGGCGACCATGATCGCGCGATCGGGGATTACAACGAGGCGATCCGCCTCAAGCCGGGCTTCGCGGTCGCATTCAACGATCGCGGGGTCGCCTATAATGCCAAGGGTGACCGCGATCGCGCTATCGCGGATTATTCCGAGGCGATCCGCCTCAACGCTCGATATGCCCTCGCGTTCGACAATCGCGGCTGGGCTTACGACGCCAAAGGCGACCACGACCACGCAATCGACGACTACACAGAGGCGATCCGTCTCGACGCGCACTATGCCGTTGCGTTCTATAATCGTGCCTTGGCTTACGAGGCCAAAGGCGACCACAACCACGCGATCGAAGATTACAACGAAGCGATCCGCCTCCAGCCCGACTATGTCCTCGCCTTGAGCGGCCGCGGCTGGGCGTATAAGAGCAAGGGCGAGTACGACCGCGCGATCGCGGACTACAACGAGGCGATCCGCCTCAAACCCGACTATGCCTTTGCCTTCTGCGACCGCGGATCGACCTACGAAGCGAAAGGCGACCACGACCGCGCGATCGCGGATTTCACGGAGGCGATTCGCCTCGAGCCGAAGTTCGCGGTTGCCTTCAACAACCGCGGCTGGACCTATAGCTCGAAGGGCGACTACGACCACGCGATCGGAGATTACAAAGAGGCGATCCGCCTCAAACCCGACTACTTCAATGCCTTCAACAACCGTGGATTGGCTTACGAAGCGAAGGGCGATCACGAGCGCGCGATCGATGACTACAACGAGGCGATCCGTCTCAAGCCAGACTTCGCGCAGGTGTTCACCAATCGCGGGCTGGCGTACGAAGCCAAGCACGACCACGACCGCGCGATCGGGGACTACGGCGAGGCGATCCGCCGCAGACCCACTGACGCCAATGCCTTCCATCATCGCGGGTTGGCTTACGAAGGCAAGGGCGATTACGAGCGCGCGATCGATGATTACAACGAAGCGATCCGTCTGGCCCCCGGGTACGCCGACGCATTCAACAACCGCGGGTTGGCCCTCGAGCACAAAGGCGACCACGACCGCGCGATCGCGGACTACACCGAGGCGATCCGTCTCAAGCCGGACTACGCGGACGCGTTGAACAATCGCGGGTACGCGTACTACTTGAAAGGGAACCAGGACCGCGCGATCGCAGACTTCACCGAAGCGATCCGTCTCAAGCCGAACTTCACCTTGGCGTTTGTCAATCGCGGTGTGGCCTATGTCGCCAAGGGCGACCGCGACCGCGGGATCGCGGACTACTCCGAGGCGATCCGCCTCGCTCCCGGCTACCCCCTCGCGTATAACAATCGCGGGGTGGCTTACGATTTCAAGGGGGACCATGATCGTGCAATCGACGATTACAGCGAGGCCATCCGTCGCAACCCAGGCTACTACCAATCCTTCGACAACCGCGGATGGGCTTACCATTTGAAGGGAGACAACGACCGCGCGATCGGAGATTTCAACGAGGCGATCCGACTCAAACCCGACTACTACTTTGCATTCAGCGAACGCGGGTTGGCTTACGAAGCCAAAGGCGCGCACAGCCGCGCGATCGAGGATTACAACGAGGCGATCCGCCTGAAACCGGACTTTGCGGATGCGTTCAGCAATCGTGGGTTGGCCTACGAAGCCCAAGGCGACCACGACCGCGCGATCGGTGAATACAGCGAAGCGATCCGTCTCAGACCGGCCTACGCCCCCACGATCAGCTATCGCGGGTTGGTTTACGAGGCCAAGGGCGACCACGACCGCGCGATCGCCGATTACAACGAGGCGATCCGTATCAAGCCGGACTACGCGGAGGCCTTCAACAATCGCGGGGTCACCTACGACCACAGAGGCGACCACGATCGCGCGATCGCCGACTACACCGAAGCGATCCATATCAAGTCCGACTACGCCGCCGCATTCAACAATCGGGGGTTGGCCTACTATTCGAAGGGCGACTACG
>DASXYQ010000314.1:0-3675 GCA_036502445.1 Roseiarcus sp.
GCCGAAGCTGACCCTCCTGCCGTTCCTGATGCGCGCGATGGTAAAGGCGATCGCCGATCAGCCGCATCTCAACGCCTTGTTCGACGACGAAGCAGGGATCGTCCACCAGCATGGAGGCGTCCACATCGGGATCGCCGCGCAGACGGCGGCCGGGCTCGTGGTGCCCGTCGTCAGGCACGTGGAGGCGCGCGACCTCTGGGATTGCGGCGCCGAACTCGTCAGGCTCACGGACGTCGCGAGAACCGGAACGGCGACGCGCGAGGAACTGTCGGGCTCCACCATCACGATCACATCGCTCGGCGCCATGGGCGGGGTGGCGACGACGCCAGTCATCAACTACCCCGAGGTCGCCATCGTCGGGGTCAACAAGATCATGATGCGGCCCGTCTGGGACGGGTCGGGCTTCGTTCCGAAAAAGATGATGAACCTGTCGTCGAGCTTCGACCATCGCGTGGTCGACGGCTGGAACGCCGCGGTGTTCGTGCAGCGTATCAAGACGCTGCTGGAAACGCCGGCGATGATATTCGTCGAGGGATGATGAAAGAAATATCCTGCAAGCTCCTGGTCATCGGCGCGGGACCCGGCGGTTATGTCTGCGCCATCCGCGCGGGGCAGCTGGGCGTCGACACGGTGATCGTCGAGGCGAACGCACTCGGCGGGACCTGCCTCAACGTCGGCTGCATTCCTTCCAAAGCGCTGATCCACGCGGCCGAGGAGTTCGCAAACATTGCGCGCACGGCGGCGGGCGAAAGCCCGCTCGGGATTTCGGTCGGCCGCCCGAAAATCGAGCTGGCGAAGACGGTCGCCTGGAAGGACGGAATCGTCGGGCGGCTGACGAGCGGCGTCTCGGGTCTCCTGAAGCGGAGCAAGGTCAAGATCGTCGAGGGAGTCGCCAAGTTCCGCGACGGCAAGACGATTGCCGTGGAATCGGAGACGGGCACGCAGATCATCCGCGCCGAGGCGATCGTGATCGCGACCGGCTCCGCGCCCGTCGAATTGCCCGCGCTGCCGTTTGGCGGCGCGGTGATTTCCTCGACCGAGGCCCTGGCGCTCGGCGAGGTTCCGAGAAGCCTGGTCGTCGTCGGCGCCGGCTATATCGGCCTGGAACTGGGAACCGCCTTCGCCAGGATGGGCGCCGAGGTCGCCATCGTCGAAGCGGAGCCGACGATTCTCCCGCAATACGACGCCGAGCTGACCCGCCCCGTAGCGAAGCGGCTGGACGCGCTGGGCGTCAAGGTGTTGGTCGGGGCCAAGGCGAAAGGGCTGACCGCGAAGGCGGACGCCTTGCTGGTGGAGACTTCGGGGCAAAAGGAAATTCGCCTCGCCGCGGACCGGATTCTCGTCACCGTCGGACGCCGGCCGGTCCTCGACGGCTGGGGACGCGAGGAACTCGTGCTCGACATGGACGGAAGGTTCCTGCGCATCGACGATGAATGCCGAACTTCGATGCGCGGGATCTACGCGATCGGCGACGTCACAGGCGAACCCATGCTCGCGCACCGCGCGATTGCGCAGGGCGAAATGGTCGCGGAGATTGTCGCGGGGAAGAGGCGAAGCTGGGACAAACGCGGCATTCCGGCCGTCTGCTTCACCGATCCCGAAATCGTCACGGTCGGCCTGTCGCCAGCCGAGGCGCGCCGAGCGGCGCCAGAAATCAAAGTCGGCCTGTTCCCGTTCACCGCCAACGGCCGCGCGATGAGCCGGCTCGGCGAGGAAGGGTTCGTGCGCGTCGTCGCGCGCGCCGACAACCATCTCGTTCTCGGAGTGCAGGCCGTCGGCCAGGGCATCTCCGAACTCTCGACCGCATTCGGGATGGCTCTAGAAATGGGGGCCCGGCTCGAGGACATCGCGGGGACGATCCATGCGCATCCCACCCTGGGCGAGGCCTTTCAGGAGGCGGCGCTGAGGGCGCTGGGACACGCGCTGCATATTTGAGTGCGCACGTCATTGCGAGGAGAAGCGACGAAACACCAGTGGCCGCGTCACGGCCCCTCTGGATTGCTTCGCTGCGCTCGCAATGACGATGTCAGGCGATGGCGAGAATCTCGATCTCGTGGTCGCCCACCACGGCGAAATCGCCGACGGACTTGCCGATGAGCGCGCGGGCGACCGGAGAGACATACGAAATCGATCCGTTCCGCGGATCGCCCTCGTCTTCGCCGACAATGCGGAAGGTCTGTCGCCGACCGTCGTCGCGCGCGAACGTCACTCGGGTTCCAAAGGCGACCGCGCGCGGCGCCGGCGGCGGCGGAACGACCTGGGCCGTCTTCAGTCGCTCGGTGAAATACTTCAGATCCCGGGCGGACGTCGCGGCGGCGCGGCGACGTTCGTTGACGTCTTCGATTCCGTGCGCGGCCTCGTACGCCGCCTGGGCTTGCGCCACCGCAATCTCCAAGGCTTTCAGACCCGAGGCCGTCACCAGATTGGGGTGAGGCGAAATGGGCCGATCGGGAAACTCGATCTCCGCCGCCTTTTCAGCGCTTTCTTCTCGGACAAAAGCTACGCTCATCGGTTTACTTTCTTCGTTGTCAAACCTGTGCAATGTAACCGCGATAACCGCGCGGGCGCGGGGGGCGCCACCACGGCGCCCCCCGTATCCTGGTCGCCCGAATTGCAGAGAAGTCAATCGCAATCGGAGCTCTGGAGGGGAATTCGCGGCCGGCCGCTGGTACGGAAAACCCGGGAAAACTCGCGGCTGTCGCCATGGTTCCATGGTTCCGCGGCAAGGCGAGAATCGGCGAGACGAATCCCGGGCCGCCCGCTTCGGTTCCGTCAGGCGACCCGCGCTTGTGGAACTCCGCCTGGGAACGCGAATTTCCGGGTTCACAGCTTGTCGAGATGATGATGGGAGCGACGCCATGCCCTCGAAGATCGAGGATTACGCAATGTTGGGAGATTGCGAGACGAGCGCGTTAGTCGCGCGCAACGGCTCCGTGGATTGGCTTTGCTGGCCTCGCTTCGATAGCAATGCCTGCTTTGCCGCCCTGCTCGGCGACCCGAAAAACGGCCGCTGGCTGATCGCGCCGGCGAGGCCGCTCGGTGAGGCCACTCGCCGATATCGCGAAAATACGCTGATCCTCGAGACGGAAATCGAAACCGAAGACGGCGCCGCGACACTGATCGAGTTCATGCCGCCACGCCGCACCGCATCGGATCTGGTGCGGATCGTCGTCGGGAAGCGCGGCAGCGTCGCGATGCGCACGGAACTGATCATCCGGTTCGACTATGGCTCTTTGGTCCCATGGGTGACGACCCGCGAGGACGGAACGCTGCGCGCGATATCGGGGCCGGATATGGTCGTCCTGCGTACGCCGGTTCCGCTGCGCGGCGAGGATCGGAAAACCGTCGGCGAGTTCACCGTTTCCGCGGGCGAGGCAGTCCCGTTCGTTCTCACCTATGGCCCATCGCATCTCGAGATTCCTGCCCCGATCGATGCCATCGCGGCTCTTGCCGATACTGAAGCCTTTTGGACCGAGTGGTCGAGCCAGTTTCACGGCGCCGGTGAATGGTCGAAGCCGGTGATTCGTTCGCTCATCACCCTGAAGGCCCTCACTTACCAGCCTACGGGCGGCATCGTGGCGGCGCCTACGACGTCTCTGCCGGAAGAACTCGGCGGGTCGCGTAATTGGGACTACCGGTTCTGCTGGCTGCGCGATTCGACTTTTACGCTTTTGG
>DASXYQ010000315.1:0-11972 GCA_036502445.1 Roseiarcus sp.
GAAACTGAGAGCGGCAGCGCCTATTTCCGGGCATTTTCTATGTCAAAAAGCATTTTCCCACTCCCTGAGCCGCCCCCACAAGCGACAAAATACGCTGCGCCCTATCAAATCAAATTGACTGATGCGACCGGCTCGCGGGCGCGGCGGGCAGCCGCGCTCGGCTTGAATCTTCCGCTTGCCGCCGTTAAATCGGGGTGTTGAAGGGCGCCGATCGATGCGGTCCCTAGGGCCGCCTCGCAACGGGAGCGCAGCGACAAAGTGAACATTCATGATCGCCTCTGAGACTGCCGGTCCGCGGCGACAGGCCGAGGCGGCGTCCGCCCAGCGTGTGGCGCTCATCGTCGCCATCGCTTTCTTCATGCAGTTTCTGGACGGTACGATCATCTCCACGTCGCTGCCGCAAATGGGCGCCTCGTTCGGCGTGTCGCCGGTCGGCATGAGCGTGGGCATAACCGTCTACCTCTTGGCGACGGCGGTGTTCGTTCCCGCCTCCGGCTGGCTCGCCGATCGCTTCGGCGCCCGCGAGGTTTTCGCGATCGCGATCGTCGTATTCACGTTCAGTTCGCTCGGCTGCGGCCTGGCGCAGAACCTGCCGGAGTTCATCGCCGCGCGCGCGGTACAGGGGCTCGGCAGCGCGCTGATGATCCCGGTCGGCCGCGTTCTCGTGCTCCGCAACGCCTCGAAGTCTGAACTCGTGAGCGCAACGGCCCTCATCATCTGGCCGGCATTGTTCGCTCCGGTGATAGGGCCCGTGCTCGGAGGTTTCATCACGACCTATTTGACCTGGCGCTGGAACTTCTTCCTCAATCTACCGCTCGGGATCGTCGGGGTCTGGCTCGCCCTGAAATTTGTCCCCGACTGGCGCGAAGCCGACGGACAGGCGCTCGATTGGCTCGGCTTCCTGCTCGCTTCGACCGGTCTGGCGTGTCTGCTCTGGGGACTTCAGCGCCTGGCGCAACCCGACGACGTCCATGCTCAGACCGTCGCGCTGGTCGTCGCCGGGCTGGTCTCGAGCTGGCTCGCGATCCGACATCTGAAGGCGGCGCCGACGCCGCTGCTCGACCTCTCCACGTTCAAAATCCATACCTTCGCGATCTCGACGCTCTCGGCCGGCACTTATTTTCGCATCTCGATCAATGCGACGCCGTTCCTGTTGCCGCTGCTGTTCCAAATCGTGTTCGGGCTGAGTTCGGTCGGAGCGGGATTGTACATCCTGGCGTATTTCCTCGGAAATCTCGGCATGAAGTCGGTAACGACGCCTACATTGCGATTGTTCGGATTCCGCACGGTCCTGATCGTCAACGGACTTGTGGCCTCGCTTTCGATCATCGCTTGCGCGTTCATTACGATGCAGACGCCGCGGGCGCTGGTGGTCGCCCTGATGGTGATCGCCGGATTGTCGCGCTCGATGCAATTCACGGCGCTCGCGACCCTCTCCTTCGCCGACGTGCCCCCGGCGCAGCGAAGCTCGGCCTCGACCTTGTCCGCTATTCAGCAGCAGGTCGCCATGGTGTTCGGGGTGGCGCTCGCGGCCGCGATGCTCAATCTGTCGCAGTACTTGCGGGGCGGCGAGGTCCTGGCGCCGATCGATTTCCGCATCGCCTTCGCAGCGATCGGCGCCATCGGGCTCGTCGCCTCGTTTCAGTTTCTCTCGCTGGCGCGCGACGCCGGCGCCGAGGTCTCCGGGCACGCCTGGGAGATGAAGTGAGCACGATAAATCTCGTCCATCCGTACTTTGATGCCCGCGATATCCGCTTTCATGTCCCGCGTGTGAGCGATCTGCGCCTTGGCCGCCGCGCCGAGATAGTGCATATCCGGCCACGCCTTGATGCGCCCGTCCAGATCCGCGACCACGTCCTCGATCGTGGACATGCGTTTCTCCAGCCCCGACAGGCGGGTGTCCAACCGATCTCCCACCCGCCTTATTTCATTCAAAATTTCCTGGCCGTCGATTTCGTTTGCCATGGCCCGCCTTTCCGCGTGAATATTATCACGCGGCGATGAACCCGCCACCGGCGCCAGCTTATCCGCTTTCGCAGCCTCAATCCGCGTCATAGCCGTAGACTTCCGGCAGTATGAAGATCGCAGCCAGCAGTCCGATCAGCGGGAAGATCGCGACGAACAGCGTCGCGTTGGCTTGACCCACCGCTGCGAACAGGGCCGGGAACAGGAATATTGCGAGAAACGACGGCAGCTTGACGAACACATAGGCGAAGCCGCTCGCCGTCCCCCGGTATTCGGGCTTGGCGACGAGGGTGGGGATCGTCATGCAATTCGACGCATCCCAGTAATGGCCCCACAGCATCGCCGCCGCGGCGAAAGGAAGGACCGTCGTGTGGCCGGCATAGAGCGCCCAGGCGGCGACCAGAAGCGAGACGAAAACGATGGCGAAGCCCGCGATGCTGATGCCGCGCTGTCCGATTCTCGGCGTGAGCAGCGGTCCTACCCATCCTGAAATCGCGGCGATGACATAGAGAGCCATCGTCACGAGATCGTTGCCCAGAACCGTGGATACGCCGACCATCGCGAACAGCACCGGCAGATAAAAGGCGAAAGTCGAGAACTCGCTGCCCTGCGCGAAGCAGGCGATCCAGCCAAAGAGCGTCGCGCGCCAGCGAATGGGGTCCTGGCGGATTTCGGCGAGAAACGCCATCGGATTGGCTTTGGGTACGGCGACGTCCTGGTTCGGCAGCATCTCCAGATTGTCGCCGAACATCTTTTGCGAGACCTGCTTGGCCTCCTGGAAGCGGCCTTTGCGAATGAGCCAGACGGCTGTCTCTGGCAGGTCGTGGCGCATGACCAGGATGATGAACGCCGGCAGGGCGCCCAGCCCCAGGGTCACGCGCCAGATCAGCTCGTGCGAGAAGTCGGCTATGATGAACACCGCGATGACCGCCAGCGTCAAAACTTCGCCGATCGCGAACATGAATTGCCAGCGATTGCCCATCACTTCGCGTTTGCCCTTGGGCATCGACTCCATGATGTAGGTGTAGCCATTGGAGATGTCGCTGCCGAGCGGGATGCCGAGAAAGAGGCGGACCATGACGAGCCAGCCGACGCTGGTCACGAACGCCTGCACTAGGGCGAGAATGATGAACATGATCATCGTCGACAGGAACATCACTCGGCGGCCGATCTTGTCGGAAAGCCAGCCGCCGATCAACGAGCCGACCAGCGCGCCTCCCTGCGTTCCCGCAGCGGCCAGGCCGAGCAGCAGAGGATCGGGATTATACTGCTCGCGAATGAAGATCAGGACGAAGGCTATGGAATAGAGGTCCCAGGCTTCGACCAGGATGGATGACATCATCAGCCAGCCGACGCGATCGCCGCTCGGATTGTATTTGCTCACGAGATGTCGGACGGCGGCGTCCATCGCCGATTGCTGCGGCAAGGCGAGCGTCATTGGCGTTTCCCCGAACGATCGGGAGTGGCCCGAGGACTGTCGTCCTCGAGATTCATGCGATACGAAAGCGAGCTACCCGTGATGATCTTGAAGGCTTCACGCGCTTTCGTAAAGGGCTGCGCACCGGTCGAACGGGTCGCGATTGTCCGTGCGCGCAAATCAGCCTGCGACCGGTTCGAGCCGATTGGCGCGGGCGGCTTCCTCCTCGCCATGTGAAGCAGAGACCGAAGTCCCGCCACGGCCATATTGGCGCGGCGAACAGCCCATGACCCTCTTGAAGGCCGTGCTGAAGGCGCTCTCGGATTCGTAGCCGAGCGACAAAGCAATGACGGAAACGGGATCGCCGCTATTCGTCAGCCTGTCCCCGGCCAGCAGCATGCGCCAGCGCGTCAGATACTCCATCGGCGACGCCCCGACCGTCTCCTTGAATTTAAAGGCGAAGGTCGATCGCGACATGCCGACGCGCTCCGCCAGCTCCTGTAATGTCCAGCCATGCGCTGGATCGTCGTGCAAGGAGCTGATCGCCGCGCCCATTTGTTTGTCCGCCAGGGCGAAGAGCCACCCGACGCTCCCTTTCGCCCCTTCCGCCAGATGCAGTCGCAGGGCCTGGACCATCATCATGTGCGCGAGGTGTTGTGCGACAAGAAAGCCGCCCGGCTGTGGCTCGCGCAGCTCCTGCCTCATCCGCTCCAGAGACCAGCGCAGCGCCGCCTTGTCCGATTCCTTTCGGATATGCACAATCGGCGGCAGCGCCCCGAGCAGGATGCCGGCATGAGCGCCGGTAAGGGCGAAGTGGCCGCCGACCATGAAGCAATCCCCGCCGCCATTGATTGTGATGAGCCCGCCATTCCTCCGCGGCGCGGGGAAAAATGTGAGGGCATCGACGGGCGTCGCGGTCAAATCTGTTGCAAGCGAGAAAGGCCGCCCATGCGGCAGCAGAAAGCAGTCTCCCGTCTTCAACCGCAGCGGGTCCGCAACGCCCTCGACAGACAGCCAGCACTGGCCGGAAACAACGGCATAGCATTTGATGCCTTCATGCCTGCCGAACTGGACGGACAAGCTTCCTCCGACATCGAAGCCGCCGGAGACGTAGCTGCGCAGTTTCAGCAGGGAGAGGACATCTGAGAGCGGATCCATGAGCCATTCCGGACGATTGCGAAGATAACTTGGACTTTACAGCATGGATCGTATGTCCCCAAGCCCGATCTCGATGAGCAGGCATGCGGCGTCGTTCGTCTCCCAGCTTTGAAGCGAGCGATTCCGGTCGCGGATACCGAGAACGGCTCGCGGGGCCAATTCCGGACGATTGCGAAGTTAATACGGACTCCATAGCATAGCTCGTATTTCCTTGATCGACTATCTCGATGGCCACGGGGCCGCTGACGCGGTCAGCGAAACGAAGTACAGGAGAATTCGAGATGCGTGTATTCGTTACTGGCGCTACGGGATTCGTGGGTTCCGCCGTTGTTCAAGAGCTGATCGGCGCGGGTCATCAAGTTCTCGGAATGGCGCGCTCGGAAGCTGGCGCGAAGTCTCTCATCGCCGCCGGCGCCGAGGTCCATCGTGGCGATCTCGAAGACCTGGAAAGCCTCCGTAGGGGAGCCGACAAGTCGGATGGCGTGATTCACACCGCCTTCATCCACGACTTCTCGAAATTCGTTGAGAGCTGTGAGATAGACAGGCGCGCCATCGAGGCTCTCGGCGCCGTGCTGGCCGGCTCCGACCGCCCCTTGATCGTCACTTCCGGGGTCGCGCTCCTCGCGCCGGGCCGCGTCTCGACCGAAGACGATGCGCCTCCTTTCCACTCCGGCTTTCCCCGCGTTTCGGAACAGGCGGGAGCTTCATTTGCGGCGCGGGGGGTGCGCGCGATGGCGGTGCGCCTCGCGCCGTCGGTCCATGGCGACGGCGATCACGGCTTCGTTCCGCGCCTCATCGCGATAGCGCGTGAGAAGGGCGTTTCGGCCTACGCGGGCGACGGGCTCAACCGCTGGCCCGGGGTGCACCGGCTCGACGCCGCCAATCTCTACCGGCTCGCGCTCGAGAAGGGCTCCACGGACGCCCGGTATCACGGAATCGCCGAAGAGGGCGTCCCATTCCGAGAAATCGCCGAAGTGATCGGCCGGTGCCTGAACCTGCCGGTCGTCGCCAAGGCCCCCGAGGAGTTCGCCGAGCACTTCGGCTGGTTCGCCCGTTTCGCAGCGCTCGACTGCCCGGCCTCGAATCTGCGAACGCGGGAAGAGCTGGGCTGGCAGCCGAAGCATCCGGGCTTGATCGCCGATCTCGACCATCCGCGCTATTTCGAAACCTGAGAAGACCGCGTAGCGCGACTCGCCTCCTTCCCCCCTTGCGGGGGGAAGGCGCCCGAAGGGCGGAGCTAGATGGCTCTGTGGAACTCCGCTCACCTTCGAGATATACCAGCGGGCTGAAGCACGCCAACGGATTGTGCCACGTGTTGCACGTTCGGAGCCATCTCGCTCCGCTCGATCCCCTCATCTGTCGGCTTCGCAACGACACCTTCCCCCGCTGGGGGGAAGGGAGCGCTGGCGCCTGTCGGCCTAATTCCCTCCTTCCAGCAACCGCCTCGCGATCACCTGCGCCTGGATCTCCGCCGCGCCCTCGAAAATATTGAGGATTCGGGCGTCGCAGAGCACGCGGGAGATCGGGTATTCGAGGGCGAAGCCGTTGCCGCCGTGGATTTGCAGCGCGTTGTCGGCTGCGGCCCAGGCGACGCGGGCGGCGAGCAGCTTGGCCATGCCGGCTTCGAGGTCGCAACGGCGGCCCGCATCCTTCGCCCGGGCGGCGAAGTACGCGATCTGGCGCGCGATCTGGAGTTCCACCGCCATCATCACGAGCTTGTCGGCGACGCGCGGGAACGAGATCAGCGTCTTGCCGAATTGCACGCGTTCCCTGGCGTAGCGCAGCCCGAGCTCGAACGCGCTTTGGGCGACGCCGATCGCGCGGGCCGCCGTCTGGATGCGCGCGGATTCGAACGTCTCCATCAATTGCTTGAACCCCTGGCCCTCGACGCCGCCGAGCAGTCCATCGGCGGCAACTCTAAAACCGTCGAAGGCGATCTCGTACTCCTTCATGCCGCGATAGCCGAGCACCTCGATCTCGCCGCCCGACATTCCCTCGGCGGGAAACGGCTCGGCGTCGCTTCCGCGCGGCTTTTCCGCCAGAAACATCGAAAGGCCCTTGTATCCCGGCTCGTCGGGGTCGGTGCGCGCGAGCAGCGTCATCAAGTCGGCGCGGACGGGATGGGTGATCCAGGTCTTGGCGCCGTTGATGACCCAATGGTCGCCCTCGCGCGTCGCGCGCGTCCGCAAGGAAGCGAGGTCCGAGCCGGTGTTGGGCTCGGTGAACACCGCGGTGGGCAATATCTCGCCGCTCGCGATCTTGGGGAGCCAATGCCGTTTCTGGGCTTCCGTGCCGCCGACCAGGATCAGCTCGGCGGCGATCTCCGAGCGCGTGCCGAGCGAGCCGACGCCGATATAGCCGCGCGAAAGCTCCTCGGAGACGACGCACATCGCGACCTTGCCGAGCCCCATGCCGCCGAAGCTTTCCGGGATCGTCAGGCCGAACACCCCCATTTCGGAAAGGCCCGCGATCACTTCGAGCGGGATATAGGCATTGGCGCGGTGCCAGTCCTGCGCATGCGGCGCGACCTCGGCGTCGGCGAAACGCCGCATTTCCGACCGCATCGCCTCGAGGGTTTCGTCCAGCCCGGGATCGCCGACGGCCCCCTCGGGCGCCTCGGCGATCCGGGCGGCGAGGCGCGCGCGCGTCTCGACCGTGGCGCCCTTCTCGATCAGCTCCGCGACGGCGCCCCCGCGTAGCGGGGCGATCACGGATTCCGTCAGGCCGAAATCGGCGAGGCGGACGATCTCGCCCTGATTCATCGCGATGCCGCCAAAAATCTGCGCGAGATATTCGCCGAGGCCGATGCGGGTCAACAGCTCCTCGGTCTCGCCAAAACGGCCCTCGGCCGACATCCTTCGGGCATGGCCGCCCAGCTGCTTGATCGCCTCGACATAGGTGGCGAGCCAGGCGAGCCCGTGGGCGGCGTGCTGCTCGCGCTCGATCTTGGCCGCGCTCAATCGGCCGCCCTCGCTCAGCCGCTCGCGTAGCGAGGCGCTCGCGCGCGTGAGCAACGTGTCGACGGCGTTCTGGGCTTGGATGGCGAGGTCTTCGACGCTCAAGGGCCGTCTCCCGTGGAAAAGGGGCGTTGCGCCGCAACATGCGTCGCGGCGGCGCGCGCGGCAATGTGCCTTTGGGCGATCGGGCCGAAAGGCCTGCGCGCCGAAATCTCGCGGCGAATGTGCCATACTTGGCGGACCGAGAAACCTTTTTTTAGGAACGTTCGCGCATGCGAGAAACCGCCGCCATCGTCATCGACGCGATCGGCAGATTCCTGGTCGACGACGGCTGGCCGATTTCCAGCCACATCGCGCTCTCGATGCTGACTTCGCTGTTTCCGTTCCTGATCTTCGTGACGGCTCTAGCCGGCTTCTTCGGGTCGCAGGATCTTTCGGACGAGGCCGCCCAGCTGATGTTCGGAGCCTGGCCGCCGGAGGTCGCGGGGCCGATCGCGAGAGAGGTCCACAACGTGTTGACGGCGCCCAGGGGGGGATTGCTGACGTTCGGCGCGGTCCTCGCGCTATATTTTTCCTCGAGCGCGCTCGAGGCGCTGCGCACCGGCCTCGACCGAGCCTACGACTTTGTGGACACGCGGCCGTGGTGGCTGCTCCGGCTGCAGTCGATCGCGTTCATGGCGTTCGCCTCGGTTGCGCTGCTCGCGCTGGCCTTTCTGGTCGTGCTTGGGCCGCTGATCTGGTCGAGAGTCATCGCCGTGGCGCCCGGACTCGCCCCGATGTACACGCTTGTCACTTTCGCGCGTCTGGGCATAGCGACGATCGCGTTGGCCGTCACTCTGCTGCTGGCGCATCTGTGGCTTCCGGCAAAGCGGTTGCGCCTGGTCGACGTCGCGCCGGGCGTCACAGTGACCTTCATCTGCAGCGTCGGATTCGGCGAAGCCTTCGGCGCCTACCTCAGCGAATTCGCGCGCAACTACGTCTCGACTTACGCAGGCCTGGCCTCGGTGATGATTGCGCTCGTCTTTCTCTATTCGGTCTCGGCGATTTTCGTCTTCGGCGGCGAACTGAACGCGGCGATCATGCGCGCGCGTCAGGTCCGCCCGAAGCGCCGGAGATGGAGGTTGCGTCCTTCGCGGCGGCGCCTCGAGGGTATTTGAAACCGAAGTAGCCCCCGCTGGCGAGCAGGGGCTACGCAATTGCAAATTCAAAGCTACGAGAGCGATTTGCCGCCCACTACCACCAGTAATACCGATGCCAGGGGTGCCAGTAATACCAGCGATGCCAGGGGTGCCAGTAATGCCAACGGTGCCAATAGTAGTGGTGGTGCCAGTAAGGGTGATGCCAGTAGTGCCAGTGGTGATAATACCAGTATGCCTCCGCGCCGGTGGTCGACGCGACGAGAAGGACAGTCAGCGCCAAGATGGTCAACAAGCTCTTTATCATGTCGATAAATCCCAGGTTGAGGAACACGAAGTCGAGGGCAGGCAATATGTACTTGTTCGTCTGAACAAGAAATGAACGAAAAACGTGTCTGACCGGCTCGCCGCGTCTCCCGCGAGGCTCTCGGCGGCCCTGGCTGATCGTTTCCGGCCGTCGCCCAAAGGAGGCGACCGTCATTTCAGCGCATAAATGCCGAGCAGTCCGGGCGCGCTGAGACCTGCTTCTCGGCGGATCGAGACGTGCGCGAGGAGAAGTCGCCGCAGTCCGGCCCGGATCGCCGTTTCCCGCACGTAGGGGTCCGAATGCGCGAAGCGCATGGCGGGGCCGAGACGATAACCCTCGCCCTCACAGGTTTCGACCGAAAACGCGAGCCAGCCGCCGTTCGCCAGCGCTCCCGCGACAGCTGCGAAAATCGGGCCGAGATCGCCGATGTAGGCGAACACGTCGGCGGCGACGACGAGATCGGCGCTTCGAGCCGCCGGAGAATCGAGAAACGCCACGGCGTCGCCGGCTTCGAGCGAGTCGTAGAGCTTGGCCGCGCGCGCCTTGGCGATCATGCGAGGCGAAAGATCGACCCCGATCAGCGTGTCGACGCGTTCGCGCAGAGCGGCGCCGGCGAGGCCGGTTCCGCAGCCCAGATCGACACAGCGCGCAAAACGCCGCGGATCGAGCCGATCGAGCGCGGCGGCGATGAGTTCGGGTCCGCGATAGCCGAGTTCGCCTGCCAAATGCGCCTCGAAGCGCGCGGCGTAATCGTCGAACAGCCGCGCGACGTAGGCGGGAGAAAGCGCGTCGAGCCTCGATCCTTCGCCCAACAGCGCCAGCCGGCCGCGCGCCCCCTGCGCGTCGCTCGGATCGGCCGTGAGCGCGGCTCCAAACGCGTCGGCGGCGCCGTGGGTTTCGCCCAGCCTTTCGCGCGCCTCGCCGAGCGCGAACCACGCCGGCGCCCAATTCGGCGCGAGTTCGAGCGCCTGTTCGAGAACCTCCGCCGCCGCCGCCCAGTCGCCCTCCCTCGCGGCCGCGCGAGCGTATGCATAACGCCGGTCGGCGATGGGGTTGTCGCAGACGAGCGGATCGCGCATGGCGCCGGCTTCAGCGCTTGCCGCGCCGCAGGCTGTCGAAATATACCACGACGATGATGAGCGCGCCGGTGACGATGCGCTGCCAGAACGGGTTGAGGTTCAGAAGATTGGCGCCGTTGTTGATCGTCGTCAGGATGAACGAGCCGATCAACGGTCCGTGTATCGATCCGACCGCGCCGAACAGGCTGGTGCCGCCGATCACCGAGGAGGCGATCGCCTGCAGTTCCCAGCCTTCGGCTTGGGTCGGATTGCCGATGCCGATGCGCATCGCCAGCAACACGCCGACGAACGCGGCGCAGAACGCCGAAAGAACATAGGCGAGGTAGATCATTGCATTGACGTTGACGCCGGAAAGGCGCGCCGCTTCCTTGTTGGAGCCGATCGCGAAGAGATAGCGCCCCCAACGGCTCTGATTGAGCAGGATATACGCGGGAACCGCGACCAGGATCACCATCCAGAACAGCATCGGGATTTCAAACCAACTGCCGTCGGTCCAGGGAAAGCCGAGGAAGCTCTGACGCGAGAAGCCGGTGAAGGCGTCGTTGGTGATCGAAATGGTCGCGCCATTGGTGATGAGCAGGCCGATGCCGCGCAGGGCGTACATAGTCGCCAATGTCATGATGAATGGCGGCAAGCCCATCTGCACCACGCCGAAGGCATGGAACAGGCCGATGAAGATGCCGATCCCCAGCGAGATCGCCACCGCGCCGGCGATCGTGGAGGCAAAACCCAGATCATGCGTCAGCAGCAGCGCGACCATCATGCTGACGAAGCCCGCAACCGCGCCGACGCTCAGATCGATGCCGCCGGTGATGATGACGAAGGTTTCGCCGATCGCGAGGATCGCGATCATCGCGCCCTGGCGCAACAGATTGGCGATGTTGTTGGCAGTCCAGAACGTCCGGGTCTCCACCGACAGCGCGAGCCACATGACGAGCAGCAGCGCGAGCAGGGTCAGCCCCAGCAGCACGTTGAGACCCGACCCGCCGCGGCGAGTCGTCGAAGCCGTCACATCACTCATTTGGCTCGTCCCCCCGAGGCCTATACGCCTATCGCTTCGCTCAATATGGTCTCGTGCGAGGCGTCCTTGAATTTATGGCTCGCCGCGATCGAGCCGCGGCGAAAGACATGCAGCGTGTCGGCCAGTTCATAGACTTCGGGCAGATAAGACGAAATCATGATCACGCCGGCGCCTTTCTGCAGCAGGGAGCCGAGGAGGCGATAGATCTCCGCCTTGGTGCCGACATCGACCCCGACCGTCGGCTCGTCGAAGATGAAGAGCTTGGCGCCGTGATTGAGCCATTTGCCGATCACGATCTTCTGCTGGTTTCCTCCCGAGAGACTCGAGGCGAGCGATGCTCGCGAGGCCGTCTTGATCTGGACGTCCCGGATCTGTTTGTCGGCCGAGGCGGCCTCCTTCCCCGAGTTCATCAGCGGGCCGAGGCTCAGGCGCTTGAAGATCGGCAGGTTGATGTTGAAGCCGACCCCGAGGCCCAGGCAAAGGCCCTGGTCGCGGCGGCTCTCGGGAGCGAGCGCGATGCCCAGATCCATCGCCGTGCGCTCGCTGCGGATCGTCACTTCG
This sequence comes from Roseiarcus sp., assembly GCA_036502445.1. GTDB lineage: Bacteria > Pseudomonadota > Alphaproteobacteria > Rhizobiales > Beijerinckiaceae > Roseiarcus. The sequence continues at coordinate 11,602 of DASXYQ010000315.1, forward strand.
CGATCCCGCCAGACGATACGCCCGCTCGTCGCCGGGAACCGCCCGAACAGGCTCTGCACGAATTCGCTGCGCCCGGCGCCGATCAGGCCATAGAGGCCGACGATCTCGCCTTCTCGCACGCTGACGGAAACGTCCCTGAAACCCTGGCCAGCAAGCTTGTCGGTAGCGAGGATCGTCTCGCCGAAAGCGACCTTGTCCTTATGGTAAATCTGCTCGATCGATCGATTGATCATCAACGCGATGAGATCGTTCTCGTTGGTCTCGGCGATCCGCCGCGTGCCCACCAGCGCCCCGTCGCGCAGGATCGAGACGCGGTCGCACAGCTCGAAAATTTCTTCCAGACGGTGGCTGATGTAGACGATCGTGACGCC
>DASXYQ010000316.1:0-8836 GCA_036502445.1 Roseiarcus sp.
CGCTCAACCAGCGCGGCGAAGCGGTCCAGGTCCTCGTCGCGAAACTCGTCGTCGCCCGGCGGGCGGGAAACAAAGTCGAGGGCGCTTTCCTCCGCGAACCAGCAAATGGTACAAGATAGCAACGCCTCTCCTTCATCACCCAAAACTGGCGCGCTCCAAACCGTTGACATCCGCGGGCAAGGCGATGCGTCTCTGCCGACTCTAGCGGATCGTCTCAGTTGATTATTTTCTTATCCTGCGCCGATATGCCTTTGAATAAATCGATTTTCGCGCCAAATTCCCTGCTCCCGCCCAGAAATTCCCTGCGGGCGCGAAAAAATTCCCTGCTCGTCGCGTAGGGAATTCTCGTGTAAAAGGCTGTATTCGCACACGTTTTAGAGACGGATTTGCGCAAAAAACGGCGGAATCGGCGAAATTCCCTGCATTTTTCCCTACCAGCAGGGAATTCCGCACGTTAGGAGACCGTGAATTGATCGGCAGCAAGGCTGCTCGAAAAACACGCATCTGACGCCGCGCTAGAGCGTCGGAAGTTAGGGGACGCCAATCGATGAAGGCCGCGACGATGGGATCGGAAGGGGTGGGATCAGGCCGCCGCCGGCAACGGCCGCAAACGGGTGATCGCGTTGTCGATTTCGGCGAGATACAGCGTGCCCGAACTGTCGCCCGTAATGCCGTGCGCGCCGGTGAGCGAAGGGCGTCCGCGCCCCGCGCGCGCGCCATCTACCGTGAACGCCCCGACACTGGGCACGAGATCGGTCACCAGCAGCATGCCGTCGTCGCGTTCGAACACGTCCATCGGCCGGCAGAGGCCCCTGATTTCGTGCAGAAACTTGCCGTCGCGATCAAAGCGCTGGATCCGGTTGTTTTCCCGATCGACGACGACGACGCGATTGTGTCTGTCGATCAGCAGCGCATGCGGGGTCATGAATTCGCCCGCGCCATGGCCGACGCTGCCGAAGCTCCGCCGCAAGGCGCCGTCAGGGGTGAAGACATGCACCCGTCCATTGCCGTAGCCGTCGGAGACGTAGATTTCGCCGTCTTGCGCCACCGCCACGTCGGTTGGATGATTGAATGGCTTCGCCCAATGCGGCCGGTGTCGCTCGCCCAACCGGAACAGCACATCGCCGGCCGTCGAAAAACAGATCACTTCGTGCGCGTCGCGGTCGACCACGAAGACCCTGTCCCGACTGTCGATCGCGATGCCATGCGCATCGAACACTTCCCCATGGCCGAAGGATCCCAGCAATCCGCCGTCTTGCGCATGGATCAGCACCGGTGGATCGACGCCGCGCCGAAGGACATACAGCCGGCCATTGCTGTCGACCGCCAAGGTGCTGATCCGCCCTTTGGCGGTACCCTGGGGCGTCGGCGCCCAATCGCGGATCACTTCATAATCGCGCCCGGCGATCTCGACGCGGACGTTGCTGCGCAACTCGCTTCGGCTTCCCGTCATTCTGGTCCTCCTGACGTAACCCGGGCGTATTCGCGAGCCCCGGCGTTGTTGTATGCGCGGTCGGCGACCGCGCCCGGCGCAAAGCGCACGAGATCGCGGCGGCCGCAACTCCTCACGCCCGCTGCGATTCCGGCGCCCATTCGAGCATTCGCGCCGTCAGCGCCCCAGCCGCGCGGTAACTGATCGAGGTGGCGATGATGAAGATGATCGCGACCAGCGACATGCGGTCGAGATATGCGAACTGGCCGGCGTAGACAATGATGTAACCGAGGCCGGATTGGGCGCCGAGATATTCCGCGCCCAACACCGCCCCCCAGCCGGTTCCAAGGCTGAGCAGCAAAGTCGACCGCATTTCCGGCAAGATCGCCGGCAGGATCACCGTGCGATACATCGTCGCTTTCGAGGCCCCCAACGAGCGCGCGTTGTCGATGTAGATTTGCGGGACGTTCCGAACCGCATTCACCGTTCCGGCGAAGACGATGACGCCAATGCCATAGGCGACGAACAGCACCTTGCCAATGAAATAGGTGCCGAACCAGAGCTGAAACAGCGGGACCATCGCGAGCAGCGGCAAAGTGCGCAGGAACTGCACCGGCAGATCGACGAGCCGCCGCGACCACGCGGACCACGAAACCGCGAGGCCGAGCGCCAAGCCTGCGACGCCGCCGAGCGCGAGGCCGCAGACGAGCCGTACGATCGTATCGAACGAATGGCTCAGCAGGGAAAGGATCGCCGCGAGATAAGTGCGTGGCGCTCCTTCGGAAACAGAGGGCACGCCGAGGCCGCCCTGCCAATAGTCGGCCATCGACAACAGCGTCTTGCTGAACATGACCTGCCAGCCCGCGATCATCGGCTCGCCGGGCGCCGCCTCGACGGGAAACAGGATGGACAACGCCTGCCAAAAAAGCGCGATCGCGGCCAGGACTCCGAGAGAAATCCAGCGGTCGCGAGTCGTGTGGCCGGCCGTCTTCACGCCGCCGCCTCCGCATCGGGCAAGGCGGGCCGATCGAGCCCGATATGGTGCAACAGCTTGCGCTTGATGGCGATCATGTCCGGCTCGAGCAAGCTGTCTGCGCTTCGCGGGCGCGCCTTCTCGACGGGAATGTCGTCGACCTGGCAGCCGCTCCGGAACACCAATATCCGGTCGGCCAACGCCAGGGCCTCGTCGACATCGTGGGTGACGAACAGCACGGTCTTGCGAACGCCCGATTTGTCGGCGCTCCATAGATTGAGCAGCACGTCCTGCAACTGGCGGCGCGTGACATAGTCGAGTGCGCTGAACGGTTCGTCCAGCATCAGGACACGGCCGCCGTTGGCGAACACCGTGGCGATGGCGACCCGCTTCAACATGCCGCCGGAGAGTTCGCGCGGCCAGGCGCGCTCGACGTGCGAGAGCCCCACCTGCCGCAGATACGAGCGAGCGATCTCGCGCCGCTCGGCGGGCGGCACGCGGCGGCATTTCAGGCCATACTCGACATTGTCGATCACACGCATCCAGGGAAAGACGCTGTCCTTCTGGAAGACGACGCCGCGCTCGGGGCCGGGGCCGGAAACCTCCTTGCCGTCGACCACGATGCCGCCGGAACTCGGCGGCAGGAGCCCCGCGAGCATTTGCAGCAGCGTGCTCTTGCCGCAGCCCGAGGGTCCGACGAGGCAGACGAACTGGCCTTCGGGGATCACGAACGAAACGTCGACGACCGCTTGCACGCGCTGCCCGTCGGCGCGGCGAAAGTCGCGCTGGACATGCACGAGTTCGATCATTCGGTTGCTGGGCGGGTTCATGTTCGGCTCCCGCCAGAATGCAGGCCCGCGTTCCAGCCGGCGAACCGGGCGACGATCCAGGCCAGCGCGGCGTCGACGGAGATCGCGACGAAACCGAGCAGCAGCAGCGTCGCCATGATGCCCTCGGGGTCGGTGGCGCCGGCCAGAACCTCGAGCACCTTGCCCATGCCCTCTTGCGAGCCGAGCAATTCGGACACCGCTTCCAGCCCCCAGGCGCCCGCGAGCGCAATGCGCAGGCCGCCGAGGATTTCGGGAACCGTCGCGGGCAGCAGGAGATCGACGACGATCTGACGCTGGCCGGCGCCGAGCGTGCGTGCGAACTCTTCGTAGATCGGATTGAGATTGCTGGCGGCCTTCTGCGCGAACAAATACATGATCACGGTGACGTAGAAGATCACCAGGCCGACGGCGCTTTCGCGACCGACCCCGAACCAGATCAGCAGGAACGGAGCGGCGACCAGTATCGGCACGGTGCCGGCGGTCGTCATGATCGGATCGACGATCGCGCGAAAGATCGAGACGCGGGCGCTGACGAGGCCGCAAACAATGCCGATAGCCGCGCCGATGAGCACGGCGATCGCCACATTCTCGGCGGTGTAGATGAGGTTGGCGTAGAGGTTCGGCTCCGCCACGCCGTAGTAGGACAGATTCGGCGCGTCCCAGAAATCTGCCAGCAACCGCACGAGCACCGCCGCGGGCGGCGGCAGAATGATCGGCTGAAACAAGAACGAGAGCGCGTACCAAGCGAGCACGAAAATGATCAGACCGAGAAAGCGAAGCGGGTCGACGGCGCGGATCCCGCTGCGCAACGACAGCGTGAGCCTGCCATTCGCCCGAGGCGTTGCTTTTTCATTCGAACGAACAGCGGCCGCGGACGGAGGTCTCCGGTCCGCGGCGTCCCAGTTCGTCGCGCTCGACTTTGCGGCTTCCGCCACTTCACGATCCGGCGGCGGAGGCTAGTCGATAGGCGTCGAGGAAATCGAACGCCGCGTAGAACGCTTTGGCCTTTTCGAGCTCGGCTTTCTTGTCGTCGGCGAGCGTCGCCGACGAGAGCTTGGCGAACAATGCGTCCGTCTTGCTCTTGTAATCCACCATCGCATGCCAGATGTCGCCGCCCCAGACTACGTCTTCCGGCGTCACCTTGCCGGCGGGAATTATTTTGTGAGCTTCGAAATCCTTGATCCACGCGCTCCAGACGTTCTTGAAATAGGTGGTTCCGGAGACATCGTCGAAATATTGCTTGTCGTCCGCGAATGAAGTCAACGGATCGAGCAGGTCGACGGTCGCTTTGACGCCCTTGCCGTCGAGATCAGTGCCGGCGACGCTGTTCAAATACGGCGCCTGGATGTCGAACAGCGACGGGTCCTTCTTGGTCTCGTCGATGATCCGCCAGACGACCGACATGAAGCGCAGCACGGTGTTCGGGTTCTTGTTGACATAATCGCCATTGGCGCCGACGCCGACGACGGCGATCAGCGGCTCGAGCGGCGAATCCACGCCGCCCGGGCCGTATTTAATGAGATCGCCGATGTCGACGAGGTCGGTCCAGCCGGCCTGACGCAGCGTGTAGACGATCGGAGCGCCTTCGGGGTTGACGAAATCCTCGCGGCCCGCCTTGGCTAGCACCAAGGACTTGGCGTCGTCGACCACTTCCAGCTTGAATCCCGCGCCCGAAGTCTTGTTGACATATTCCTCGAACGCGCGGTCGCTGAGCTCCGGCGCGCCGACCAGCGTCTTGCCCTTCATCGGGGCGAGCGCCATTTCCAGCGCTTCCTTGAACGGCTTTCCTTCCGCGACATAATCCTTGAACGATTTCAACTTCAGCGCCGGATTGGCGAGGATCGCGTTGCCTAGAAAATTGTCGGTGAAGCCGACGCATTTCAGCGTCCGCGTGTCCTTGTAGGTCGGCAGCATCAGCGGGCAGAATTCCGAGATGATGTCGAGCTGACCGTTGAGGAGCAGCGTCGTGACGTTGGAATCGTTCGCCTTCATGCCATAAGGCGCGGGCTCGAAGCTGATCCCGACCTCGTCGAACCAGCCTTTTTTCATCCCGATGTAGTAGAAGGTGTTGTCGGCGTAGGGGCGCATGCCGAATTTGATCGTCGCCTTGGGAATATCCGTGCCGACCTCGGGCGGCGCGGGAGCAAAGCGGTCGGCCGCCACCGCCGGACCGGGCGAAAACGCCAGCGCGCCGAGACCCCCGAGCGCCAGCGCGGCCATTCCCCCGCGAAAAATTCTCAGGGCCGAATTCACGGAATATCGCCAGCGCATCTCATTCTCCTGCACGTCGAGCGGCGGCGATGCCCATGCATCGGAAACCGCCGGTTCAAATCATGGATCCCGCCGCCCGGCCGACATCGCGGAACAGCCGATTTGTGCATATTAATCGAGCAAGGTCCATGCCAGCCTCAGCGAAGCGAAGCCCCAGGCTTTGCGAGAAAAATGGGCGGACAAATCGGGCGATGGCCCCGGGTTGGGCGCCGCCGCGAACGGATCGAGCATCGCTTCCCGCGATTCTCGAGTCGATTACAGGCCGCTTCGAGCGACTAGCGCGCAGCCGCGGGTTCGGCCAATATCCGGAGCCGCCATTCGCGGACCGACGCAACGATGAAGGAACTATGTCGATGAAAGCGCGCTCGCCCACATTTGCGCCCTGGCCATCGATCGCGGAAATCGCGCAGTCGGTCTCGTCAGGGCGGAGCACGGCCGTGGAGCAGGCCGAGGAAGCCATCCGCAGGATCGGGATCGGCAATCCCAGCCTGAACGCCATCGTGTTGTTTGATCCCGATGACATCCGGCGACGGGCGGCCGAAGTCGATCGACGCGCGAAAGCGGGCGAGACGATGCAACTCGCGGGCGTGCCGGTGACGGTCAAGGACAACCTCTGGGTCGAGGGCCTTCGGATCACGCTGGGCTCGAACCTGTTCAAGGACTTCGTCGCGCCGGCGAGCGCGATCGTCGTCGAGCGCCTGGAACGGGCCGGCGCGGTGATTTCTGGCATAGCCAATACATCCGAATTCGCGTGCAAGGGGCAGACGACGAATCTGCTCCACGGCGCGACTCGGCATCCGCTGGATTTGTCGCTGACCCCCGGCGGCTCTTCCGGCGGACCCGTGTCGGCGGTGGCCGGTGGCCTGGTGCCGTTGGCGATCGGCACCGACGCGGGCGGATCGAGCCGCCGTCCGCCCGCGCATACCGGACTGGTCGGGTTCAAACCCAGTTTCGGCGCCATCCCGTCGGGGCCGGGTTTTGAGGAGCCGGTGCCCTGGGTTTCCTGCATCTGCCCGATCGCTCGGACAGTCGCCGAAGCGGCCATGGCGTTTGCGGTCCTCTCGGGGTTCGATCCGCGCGATCCTCACAGCGTTGCGCTTCCCGCCGGGCGCGCGGCTCGCGAACCGACCATCGCCTTCACCCCGAAATGGGGGCTCGACGTCCCTGTCGAGCCCGAAGTCCGGGAGAATATGCGCGAGGTCGCCGCGCGCTTGCGGGCTGCGGGCCTGAAAATCGTCGATCGAGACCCGGCATGGCCGGAAGGCATCGGCGAAAACGCGGTGATGCCGCTACAGCACGCCGGCCTCGGGGCGAAGTACGGCGCGGCCTGGCGGGCCGATCCGGCGTCGATCGACCCCGATCTCGGCGCGCAGATCGAGGCCGGGCTGAAATATACTGGCGTTGAGGCGGCCCGGGCGTGGTTGGCCTCGGATAGAATCGCGCACGCGGCGGCCGCCTTTTTCGTCGCCGGCGGCGTCGATTTCGCGATCGGTCCGACGACGCCCTGCTGCGCTTGGCCGATCGAGCTTTCCGCGCCGCCGACGATCGACGGAACGCCGGTGGGCGGTCGCGGCCATGCCGTGTTCACGCCGCTGTTCAATCACTCGCGGCAGCCCGCGATATCGATTCCGAGCGGCGTCGACGGGGAGGGGCTGCCGATCGGCCTCCAGATCGTCGCGCCCCGGTTCGAGGACGGGAGCCTGCTCGAGGTCGCCATGCGGATCGAGGCGATCCTGTCGCGCTGAGGCGGGCGGAGCGAGCAACCTCTCCCCTCCCCGTTCTTCACTGGGAGGGGAACGCCAACAAGGACAGCCCGGTGCGACTGCTGCTGATCAACCCGAACATGACGGCGGCGGTCACCGAGCGCCTGGCCGCAGTCGGCCGCGCCATGGCCAATCCCGATACCGAGATCGTCGCGCTCACCGCGCCCCGCGGCTTTCCCTATATTTCCGCGCGGAGCGAGGCTGAGATCGCCGGCGTCGTAGCGATGGAAATGATCGCCGACCATGCCGAGGGCGCCGAAGGCGCGATCATCGCCGCGTTCGGCGATCCCGGCCTGTTCGCGGCGAGGGAACTGTTCGATTTCCCGGTCGTCGGCATGTCGGAAGCCGCGATGCTGACGGCCTGCATGCTGGGCGCGCGGTTTGCGATCGTCACCTTCACGGACGCCTTGCGCCCCTGGTTCACGGATTGCGTCGCGGCGCACGGACTGGCCCATCGCTGCGCGGCGGTGCGCACCTTGGACGGCGCCTTCGCCTCCATCGCGGACGTCGGGGACGACAAGGAATCGCTGCTGGTCGAACTCGCCAACAACGCGGTGAAAGAGGATCGGGCGGACGTGATCATTCTGGCCGGCGCGCCGCTCGCCGGGCTCGCAGCCCGGGTGCGCAGCCAAATTCCGGTTCCGATCATCGATCCGATCGCCGCGGCCGTCAAACAAGCCGAAGCGCTGGCGCGGCTCGCGCCTGGGAAGGCGACCGCCGGCGGCTTCGCGCGCCCCCCGGCCAAGCCCAATTTCGGCCTTTCGCCCGCGCTAGGGCGGTGGATGAGTGGAACGGGCTAGCCCCGTCTCCCCTTGCGGGGAGAAGGCGTGCCGCTCCCGTCATGGCGAGCGGAGCGAAGAGCCATCCAGCGGTTCGGTTCGCCCCCTTCCTGGTCGCGGCCGCCTTGCGCGCGGGTGAGGCGCTCCGTTTCTTAGAGATTCCAACGCCGTCCCCGCTCGCCGAGATTATTTCCACGTTTTGTGATTTTTCAATGCTTTGCAGCCAGGAAAATTTCCCTCGCAACTTCCAAGTGGCCCCCCATTTGGAGCACTGGCTCCGCTGACAGCAGGCATGACCGCCGATTCCGGTTCGGTCGTGATGCGATTCATTTTTGTTCTCGCATTCGCGACGTGGTCTCAAGAATAGCTGGCCAGTTTCGGTGTTACGCGACTTCGTCTTCTCGCGGCTCGTCAGCCGGAGTCGCGCACGGTCGGCTCCGCGCCCGTGTACCAGATCTGCAGGTTCAGGGCTTCCGTACCAATTCCGGGCGCTGATTCAGTCCTTCAAGCCGTTGCGGCGCCATTTCCGGGCGTCTCCCTTTTTGCCCCAGCCTCTCGCGCCGCCATTCCGACGACCGAAACGCTTCGGTTCAAACGATTGACACTCGGCTCGGCGGTTTCGACGCGGCCGCAGTGTTCGTCGGCGGGGATCTCCGCCGAACGGGCAGTCTCGTGGCGCTCGATCATCGTGGGGCTCCCGGACTTTTCGGCCTGTTCAGTCAACTTGCTATGCTGGTCTATTCCAGTGCGCGCTACGCTGAAAGCGAGCCGCTACTTCGTCGCGCACT
>DASXYQ010000317.1:0-3581 GCA_036502445.1 Roseiarcus sp.
CGGGGTTCTCGGTCCCAGGGGGCCGCATGCGCACGACCCCATCGACGCGCACCACGAATTCGGAGCGCAGCTGTTCGGCGTCCCTGAAGGCGGGCGAGTCGGGATCGACCACGCATTGCGTCAGGCCGTAATGATCGCGCAGATCGATGAACAGCACGCCGCCGTGGTCTCGGATGCGGTGGCACCAGCCGGAAAGGCGCACGGCCTGCCCGACCTCGGCGAGGCCCAAGGCGCCGCAAGTGTGCGTGCGGTATCGATGCATGGCGGTTTCGTTTTCTGCCGGGGATGAGCTACGCCGGGTGCGTAGCGGAAAAGAGCGGCCGGGGGAAGGCAGCAGCTTTCTCCCCATGCGACCTGCTTCGCGGTCCGCTAAAGCGCTAAAGAATGAAATCGAGTAAAGAAGGCGCCCCATGTTCAGTCCCGCCCTCACCGCCCGAGCCGCCGCGCTGATCGGGCGCTACGCTTCGCTCGGGCTGAAGATCGCGACCGCGGAATCCTGCACCGGCGGCCTCGTCGCGGCGCTGCTGACGGAAATCCCAGGCTCGTCCGCCGTCGTCGAGCGCGGCTTCGTCACCTATTCGAACGACGCCAAGCGCGAGCTGCTGGGCGTGCCGGCGGCCACGATCGAAGCGCACGGCGCGGTCAGCGAGCCGACGGCGCGCGCTATGGCGCAGGGCGCCCTCGCCAACTCGCACGCGCAAGTCGCAGTCAGCGTCACAGGCGTCGCGGGGCCGGACGGCGGAACCGCCGAGAAGCCGGTCGGGCTCGTGTATTTTGCATGCACCGGGCCGGGCCTCGCGATTGGGGCGATCGAGCGCCGGTTCGGCGATCTCGGCCGGAGCGCGATACGCATGGCGTCGGTCGAGCAGGCGCTGGAATTGCTGGAGCGGGCCGCGGAGGGATGAATGCGCTCCGAACGCCATGTCATGCTCGCGTACGCGATCGCGAACGCGAGCATCCATCCAGAACGCCACGCAGCCGACCAGACACTCCATGCGCCGCCGGCTGTAATTGAAGGGCTATAATTGCAAACTTACACTGTAATTGATCAAGCAGTTAAACCGCGAATGGCGGGAACTGTGCGAACCATGAGCGCCTGACAGGGCGCGTGGTGTCCTGGATGCTCGCGTACGCGAGCATGACACGCGGCGGTCGAGTGCGTCCGATCCATCCTTACCCCGCCGCCGTCCCATAGACCTTGTCCGCCCGCCGCTCGAACGCCTCGGCGAATCTGCGGAAGGCGGCGTCGAACATCGCGCCCATCAGCGCGCCCAGCATGCGGCTGCGGAATTCATAATCGATGAAAAATTCGACGCGCGAGGTTTTTGCTTCCTCCTCGGCGGTGAACGTCCAGACATTTTCGAGCCAGCTGAACGGCCCATCGATATATTCGACCATGATTTTCGAGTTTGCGCGATCGAGCGTGACGCGGGTCGTGAAGGTCTCGCGGATCGCGTGATAGCCGACCTTCATGTCCGCGGTCAGAACTTCAACGCCCGCGGCGTCGGTCACGCGGCGACGCACATGCAGCGATTGGCAGAGCGGCACGAATTCGGGGTAGCGTTCGACGTCGGCGACGAGATCGAACATTTCCGCCGAACTGTGTCCGACCCGACGCGCGCTGCGGAACGAGGGCAATCCTACCAGCCCTGGGCGTAGACGAAGGCGTCCAACGCAACGAACACGACTGCCGACGCTAGCGACGTCCAGAGCGCCTTGCGGCCGAGGTTCAACACCGCGGGCGCCCCGGGATCCGACCCCGGCGCCGCATCGGTTACGCCGGCCTCCGCCATGGAGCGGACGCCGATCGGCAGAATCGCGAACAACACGACCCACCAGATCGTAAAGTAGACCACGATCGACAACGGCGCGGACATCGATCTCCTCCTTCCCTCGGCCGAGGCGCGCCTTGCGCTACTTCGGCGCGGCGGGCGCGGGTGCGGCGGGGGCTGGGGCGGGCGCCGGCGCGGCGGGGGCTGGGGCGGAGGGGGCGGGGGCGGAGGGGGCGGGCGACTCGGCCGGTTTCTCGCCCATCGACTTGAGCTGATCGAGCAGGTTGCCCGATCCCGCCGGCTTGGTCGAATCGGTCGAGGCCTTGTTGGACGGCGCGTTGGTGTCGAGGATCGAACGCGGCGCGCGGTTCCAGCCCGCCAGGATCGACATCGCCAGCGCCGAAGCGAAGAACAGCCCGCCGAGGATCGCGGTGGCGCGCGACAGCGCATTGGCTTGCCCGCGTCCGGTCATGAAACCACCGCCGCCGCCGGCCCCGAGCGCGCCCCCTTCCGAGCGCTGCAAGAGAACCACCGCGACGAGCGCGATCACCACCAGCAGGTGAATAACGATCAATACGGACTGCATATACTACATCCTTGCGGGCGCCGCTCCGGGCGCCCGCCGAAGTTTTACGGAAAGCGCAGGCTCCTATCACGCCGCCTCCGGCGCGTCCATGCCGCCGCCTCAAATGGCGAGCGCCGCGTTCCGTTTCAACCAGCGAGCGGCGCTAGAGGATCGCCTTCGCCGCCGCCCGTCCGGCCGCGCGCCCCGAGAATATGCAGCCCCCGAGGAACGTGCCTTCCAACGCGCGGTAGCCGTGCACGCCGCCGCCGCCGAATCCGGCCGCCTCGCCCGCGGCGTATAGCCCCGGCAGGGGCTCGCCGCCGGGGGCGAGGACGCGGCTGTCCAGGTCGGTCTCCAGCCCGCCGAGCGTCTTGCGCGTGAGCACGTTCAGGCGCACCGCGATCAGCGGGCCAGCCGCGGGATCGAGCAGTTTGTGCGGCTTGGCGGTCCGGATCGCGCGATCGCCGAAATAGGCGCGGGCGGCGCGTATCGCATTGATCTGCATGTCCTTGCAAAACGCGTTGTCGAGCTGGCCGTCACGCGCGCGCACCTCCCGCTCCACCTCCGCGAAGTCGAGCAGTGGCTCGCCGGCGACGAGGGCGTTCATGCGTGCGACGAGCCTCTTCAAGTCGCCCTCGACGATGAAATCCTCGCCCTTGTCCATGAACGCCTTCACGGGTGGAGGTATTCCGGCTCGCGCGCGCCGGATCACCTGGCGCCAGCTATGACTGGTCAGGTCGGGATTCTGCTCCGAGCCGGACAGCGCGAATTCCTTCGCGATGATCTTTTTGGTCAGGATGAACCAGCTGTGGTCGTAGCCGCTCCTGCGCAGATATTTCAGCGTTCCCAGCGTGTCGAAGCCGGGATAGAGCGGAACCGGCAGGCGCCTGCCGCGCGCGTCGAGCCACAACGGCGACGGCCCCGACAGAATGCGGATCGCGTGGTTCGACCAGATCGGGTTCCAGTTCGCGACGCCCTCGACATAGTGCCACATCCGGTCGCGGTTGATCAGACGCGCGCCGGCTTGCTCGGCGATCCCGAGCATCAGGCCGTCGACGTGATCAGGAACCCCGGTGATCATGCGCGCCGGCGGTTCGCCCAGCGTCGCAGGCCAGTTCTCGCGCACCAAGTCATGATTGCCGCCGATGCCGCCGGAGGCGATAATCACCGCCTGCGCCATGAATTCGAAATCCGCTACCCGCGTCCGTGAGCTCTTCTTGCCACGCTCCGCGGGACTCGGCTCC